>CAZQOH010000211.1:0-4521 GCA_964594355.1 uncultured Desulfobacterales bacterium | reverse complement strand
CTGTATCAACCAAGGACTCTGCGGGCCGTACTGCCGCTGGTCTGGGAATAGGGGTATTAAAATTTGAGTCTGACACAGAAATTGGGAAAAAGGGGACATTTTTCAAAGGTCTCATTATTATCACGCTTTGTTTATTCACACAAGGCAATAAAAGAGGCTTTATAATTTTTCTTGGAAAAAATTATTTATACCATTACTTATTCCTTTTGCAAGATCGGATAAAACTTTTATATCGTTCAGTTCCTTTTCTTCGACAGGGTTGGTTAGATATCCGATTTCTATAAGTATTGCAGGCATTTCTGCCCCTTTTAAAACAATGAGTGGTACTCCTTGAATCTTACTTTTTTTAGGTTTTAGCTGTTGAAGAAGACGATCTTGGACTAATTTGGCCAGAACTTTACTCTCTTTTGTATACTTATTCTGAATATTATCCCAGTTTGTATTAGTTTTGTCGCTTTCAAAAAACTTTTTTGCTGGAGCTTCAGGTATAAAAGCTGGTTTTGATATTTCTTTGAAATAAAAAATAGACATGCCTCTTGCTTCATGGAGGAAGCTGCCACCCGTATGTAAGCTGACGAAAAGATCTGCTTTTATATTGTTGGACACGGCTGCCCTGTCATTAAGATCAAGTGAATAGTCATCAGTACGTGTAAGGAAAACCCTGTATTTATTTCCAAGTTCATCTGCAATCATACGAGCGAGGGTTAATGTTACTACTTTTTCCAATGTACCGCCCGGACCCTTAGCGCCCGTATCATTACCGCCATGCCCGGGATCTAAAACAACGGCAGCTTGCTGCTCCTTGATAAGCAGTTTTTTTGTTTTTCCTTCCGTTGTTGCTATACAGATAAATAAAATCGTAAGTATTATTACAAAAAGACTATGCTGTTTGTAAAGTACCGACATAAAAGCCCTTGAGACCTTTGAAAAATGCTCAATTTTGCTTAAATTCAAAGGTCTCCCCTTTCATCAATTTTGCTTGACACTATTTTTTTTTAATAATAATCTTAAACTGTTTATGATAAATTTAATTTATTTTTCTACAAAGTCAAGTAATTATATGCGAGAGTGGCGGAATTGGTAGACGCACTGGACTTAGGATCCAGCTCTGGGAACAGAGTGGGAGTTCAAGTCTCCCCTCTCGCACCAGTTAAAAAATCAACTCAAAGTGCCAAAAAATTGAATTTTAGGCGCTTGATTTCTTTGAAAGGAATAGTATGAAATTTACCGTAGAAGATGTGAACACCGTAAAAAAGATTCTTCATGTTGAGATTCCCAAAGAAGATGTTACTAGTGAAATCGATGAGGCTTATAAAAATCTTAAAAAAGGGGCGAAAGTCAAAGGTTTTCGACCGGGAAAGGCACCCCGCTCGGTTCTTGAAAGACTCTATAAAAAGGATGTAAATGGTAATGTCTCTTCAAAATTGATCCAAGATTCTATCATAGATGCAATTAAAGAGGCGGAACTCAAGATTATTGGAAATCCCATAGTTGATCCGCCTGAGTTAAATGAAAATGAGTCGTATAAATATGACGCAACCATCGAGGTAAAACCTGAAATTGAGAAAATTGATTTTAAAGGACTAAACCTTAAGAGAACACTTTATAAGGTTAGTGATGAAGAGGTTGATACACAGCTTAAAATGCTACAGAAAAATCTTGCTCAGAAAAAACCGATTGAAAAAGATCGACCGGTTCAAGACGGTGATTTTGTGGTTATAGATTATGAAGGTTTTAATGACGGAAAACCTTTTGCCGAAACTCAAAAAACAAATAATTTCATAAATAAAGTTGGTGAAGGTCCTATTTCAAAGGATTTCGATTCAGGATTGATTGGCATGAAACCGGAGGAAATCAAGGAAATAAAAGTAAATTTTCCAGAGGACTATTTTAATGATAAACTGGCAAACCTTGAGATAACCTTTCATGTAAAACTAAAAGAAATCAGAGAAGAGGTGCTTCCTAAAATCAATAATGAATTTGCAAAGAATCTTGGAAAATATAAAACATTGAGCAGTTTGAAAAAAGAGATAACCAACAACCTAAAAAACGGTTATGCCAAAAGGGTGGAGCAGGAATTAAATGAACAAATTTTTACGGCATTGATAGAAAAGACTGATTTTGAGGTACCCGAAGTTTTGGTTAACTATGAACTGGATAACATTATTGAAGAGACTGAAAGGTCTTTTGCTTTCTATAACAAGTCGATGGAAGAACATGGAATTACAAGGGAAACAATTTCAGAAGAATATCGTGATACAGCTGAAAAACAGGTAAGACGGCATCTGATACTAAATAAGGTGATTCAGCAAGAAAATATGACCTTATCTGATAAAGACTTGGATACCGGTTATGAAGAAATGTCCCAGAATTTTCAACAGTCTATTGAGGAAATCAAGAATTTTTATAACCAAAACAAAGATAAACTTGAGTTTTTTAAACAAACTTTACTTGAAAAAAATGCGATAAAGCTTATTATTGATAATAGTCTTATTGAAGATAAGGAACCTGACGCAAATCAGGATATAGAAAAATCGGTTAACAAATAAAGGAGACCATTTTGCCATTAATACCCATGGTTATAGAACAAAGCAGCCGAGGCGAGCGTGCTTATGACATTTATTCAAGACTCCTCAAGGACAGGATAATTTTCCTTGGCACAGCCATGAATGATGAGATCGCGAATCTTTTAATAGCGCAACTCCTTTTTCTTGAATCAGAAGATCCTGATAAGGATATAAATTTTTACATAAACTCACCGGGTGGATTGGTTACGGCGGGTATGGCGGTCTATGATACGATGCAGTATATTAAACCGGATATTGCAACAGTATGCATTGGCCAGGCCGCCAGTATGGGAGCTCTTTTACTTACTGCAGGTGCAAAAAATAAGCGCTATTCATTGCCCAACTCAAGAATTTTAATCCATCAACCCATGGGAGGATTTCAGGGGCAGGCCTCTGATATTGAAATTCAGGCAAAGGAAATCCTTCGTATGAAGGATACCCTGAATAAAATATTAGTGGTTCATACGGGGAAGGATTTAGAACAGATACAGTCAGACACGGACCGTGACTTCTTTATGACGGGTCAGGAGGCAAAAGAATACGGCCTAATTGATCATGTAATCGTCAACAGAGATGATCTCAATAATTTGAATGACACGGAGGCATAAAATGTCAAAAAAAGACAGCGAAAACGATAATCTCTTCTGCTCATTTTGTGGAAAAAATCAGAAAGAAGTAAAGAAGCTGATTGCCGGCCCTGCAGTCTATATATGTGATGAATGTATCCAGTTATGTGGTGAAATAATCGAAGAAGAAAGTGAAAGAGATGCAGAAGACTTTGATCAAATCCTTTCTCCTAAAGAAATTAAAGGCATGCTTGATGAGTATGTGATTGAACAGGATCAAGCAAAAAAAATTCTTGCCGTTGCAGTCTACAATCACTACAAAAGATTAGACTCTCCAATTAACACGGGAGATGTTGAAATCCAAAAAAGTAACATCATGCTTATAGGACCGACAGGTTGCGGAAAAACATTGTTGGCTCAAACACTTGCTCGATTTTTGAACGTACCCTTTACCATTGCAGATGCTACGAGCCTGACAGAAGCAGGCTATGTCGGAGAAGATGTTGAAAACATTATCCTTTCCCTCCTTCAAAATGCCAACTACGATGTAGAAAAGGCCAAGCGCGGCATTGTTTACATTGATGAAATAGATAAAATAGCAGGGAAATCTGATAATCCGTCAATTACACGTGATGTATCAGGTGAGGGAGTTCAACAAGCATTATTGAAAATTATTGAAGGGACCACCGCCAGTGTGCCTCCTAAAGGGGGGAGAAAGCATCCTCAACAGGATTTTGTAAAGGTGGACACTTCGAATATACTTTTTATTTGCGGAGGTACTTTTAACGGGCTTGAGCATATAATCCAGCGACGTCTCGGACCTAATGTCATGGGGTTTGGGGCAACAATTATTAAAAAAGAAGATAAAAATACGGAAAAAATCCTTCGGCAAGTCCAGCCTGAAGATCTTATCAAATTTGGGTTGATTCCCGAATTTATAGGTCGTCTTCCCGTTGTTGCTACACTTGGCGAATTGAACGAGGCTTCATTGATTAAGATTCTTGAAGAGCCGAAAAATGCCTTGGTTAAGCAGTTTAAAAAGCTTTTTGAGATCGAGGGTGTAAATTTGAGATTTACTGACAGCGCTCTCTTATCCATCGCAAAAGAATCAATGAAACGAAAATCCGGTGCCAGGGGACTTCGTGCTATTTTGGAAAGCTGCCTGCTTGAGATAATGTATAGTATTCCTTCTTTAGAAAATGTCAAAGAATGTGTTGTTAGTGAAGATGTTGTGCTAAATGATGAGGATCCGATACTGTTGTACGAACAAACAAAAAAGCAGGCATAAAATATTAAACCATCAACAATGATAAACTAGTAAAAAGTCATTTGTGAGCGAGATTGAGCATTTTTGGAAAAAGATTCATGAAAAGCTGAACGTTAAAAAT
>CAZQOH010000210.1:0-4524 GCA_964594355.1 uncultured Desulfobacterales bacterium | reverse complement strand
ATATGTTAATAGGATGCCTTCAGTGCGCAGCCGCGGTCCATTTCCCACCCGTCCAGATCTCTTTAATTTCCTTTACCTCCTGAGATCGTTCACCAGCCGGAATTTTAAACTTGCGTTCCCCAATGGGGCAACTGCCGACACAAAGTCCGCATCGCAATTCCGCGGCACTCCAAGGCATAATTTGTTCCTGATACCGGAGACATCGATCTTTGTTAGTCACGACATCTTCGCTGATTGCCTGAACCGGGCAGTTCTTTACACAGGCGAGCTGGCATTTATCTCTGATTTTTTTACAAATGCTATCTTTGTAAGGTTCATCTGCTTGCAATTCGGCTTCGGTAACGATTGTAATGAGTCTAACCCTTGAGCCATATTGTGGCGTAGTTAGCATATTGTTCAAGGCAAACTCACCGATACCTGCCTGCACTGCTGCATGACGATGGGACAGCACGCCGCAGAGGTCTTTATTAACGCGCGGATACGCAGCAGGAATAGGAATATTGCGATATCCCTCCGATTCGAGGAATTCGCAAACATTGGTGGCCATTATGTTCAATCTGGAGTTGAGGATGAAAAACTGATTGGTGTATTCGTAACGGATGTAAGGGAGGTCATATACCGAATCGAGTACATGGACAGCACCAACTATAACATTTTTAGCCGTCGGCAGAATGTCGGTGGGGCGACGGCCTACTGGCGCGCCAGCTAGTCGATCAACGGGCGTTATTCCTACAAGTTGAATGTTGGCTTTTAATACTCGGTTTTTGATTTCTGTTGTAAGATCCATAGTCTCCTCCTTTTCCTAAATAAATAATCAAGCCACAACCAAGCAAGTATTCGAACATATTTAAAAAAAATATTATGTCAAGTATTTTTTATTATAATTAATAAAAATGCTCAATATCGCTCGCAAATGACTTTTTACGAGTTTATCATTCTTTACATTCATATCATTAAACGAGACCCTATTTTATTGATTTTTTTTATAAAATATCCTAAAAAAGTTCACTTTATTGAAAAAAATGCTTGACTCTACCCTTGGGGTAGACATTTTACTGAACTTAAAAAGATTGGCCAATTTTTCTGAAAAGTAGGGAAAGCATGCACTACAATATCGGTGAATTTTCTCGAATGACATCTTTGTTTATTAAATCTCTGCGTCTATATCATAACAAAGGTATTTTGATTCCTACTCAAGTGGATAAATTTACTGGTTACCGTTACTATGACGATTCAAATAATGATCCAAACAAAAGGTTCGTAAATATTCATCACACTTTTAGTAAGGAGACAGAAAAATGAAAAGAGTATTGAAAATAGTATACTTTGGATTTCTTACATGGCTGGTGCCGTTTGTGGTGTCGTTGTTATTCTTTACCAAAGAAGGTCAACCAATTATGGATATCTTTTTAATTAAATCAATCATGATTGTCCTTTCTTCGGTCTTTGGTGCATTTCTGATGATTATTTACTTTAGAAAAATTGATTTGAACTTTCTGCGGGAAGGAGCCTCTATCGGTGTGTCGTGGTTTGTGATAAATTGCATTCTCGATATCTTGGTACTTTTACCTTTTACTGGAATGGGTATGACAACCTGGTTTGCTCAAATAGGGATGCGTTATCTAATGATTCCGGTCATGAGTATTTCCATGGGTTACATTGCCGAATATCACAAAGCCATTTAAAGCATGGCTATAACCTTAATTAAGTTTATGGCGGTAGATTTCTTGACCATGTTTATGTTAAACGCGGTCGTGTTTATAATCAGATAAGTGGAAACGAACTGATCAAGAGGGTTCAAGAGCTGCTGAACACCAAAGATAGCAATTGGCGAAGTATAATCGGCAAGATGTATAGGAGGGTGCAGAGATTTGGAAAAACCGACGGTTTTCCATTGTGACCGACAAACGCATCGTGACCGACTCAGTAGGTTCGGGCTATCCCCAGGATCTAAAAAGCTCGAAAGTCCGTCTTCTTTGTGTCAAAGGCTTTGAAGCTGGAGTATAGGAACTAATAAAAAAACCTTAAATAATAGGCTTTTTTTAAAGCAAGAATAGAAGGATTTAATATGCACAATCTAATTACCTTCAAAATATCTTGACAGAACAAGGGATGTATTTAATAATATTTATAATGCTAACTACAAAGGCTAATGGTGTAGAGACCTTTGCAAAACGCCCCCTTTTGCCCAATTTCTGTGTCAGGCTCAAATTTTAATCCTCAAAATACTCAATGTATTCCTGTGGTTAAAATTTTCGCCTTCCTTGAACTTGAACAAAATTAAGCATTTTTCAAAGGTCTCATGTAGCTATTTAAACAGAAATAGGCATTAAAAAGAAAGGAGGACAAAATGGCCGTTAAAGTTTTAATTAAACGGAGAGTGCCCGAAGAAAAAGCAAAAGATATGATACCCCTTGTCAGGCAAATGAGAGCTCATGCTACAAGTCAAGATGGCTATATCTCCGGTGAAACATTAAGAAACCTTGAAAAACCCGAAGAATTCTTAGTCATCAGCACATGGAATTCCTCTGATGACTGGAAAAAGTGGTTGTCAAGTCAGGAAAGAAAGGAAGTCCAGGATAAAATAGATTCTTTGCTTGGAGGAAAAACCGACTACGAAATCTTTCATTATGGGTTTACGGAATAGCCACGCAAAGTACAGCTTCCAAACCGGTTCTGCTTTCTGGTGAAGATAGAAAATCATGAAGGTTATTTTTCACGAAGATTTTTTCCAGGTTTATACCTCTGATCCTGCTTCTTCCGGGGGACGTATGGAGGCAATAGTAGAGGTGATTAAGCCTGAAGTTGATTTCGTTACAGCCGAACCCGCATCAGAAGCCAATATTGCCACCGCTCATACACTGGATCACATCAATCATATCCGAGCAAGCGGTCTTTATACTATTGCTTCCCTGGCCGCCGGAGGCGCTATTCAGAGCGCTCGTATTGGGCTCAGTGAGCCCGCCTTTGGTTTGATACGCCCACCTGGACACCACGCTTCATCTGACAATGCATGGGGCTTCTGCTACTTTAACAACATGGCTGTGGCGCTTCTTACCATGCATAAGGAGAGGCTTATAAATCAAGCACTTGTGCTGGATATTGATCTGCATTTCGGTGACGGAACGGTAAACATCTTGGGGGATAAAGACTGGGTAGAAATCCATAATCCATCCACACGGACACGAGAGGAATACATTCAAGAGGTTGAACAAGTTTTGTCAGGGGTACAAGTCGATTTGATTGGTATCTCGGCCGGCTTTGATTACCACATAGAGGACTGGGGAGGTCTTCTTACTACTGAAGACTATATAACCATTGGTTCCATGGTACGAGAAGCTTCCCGTGCCTGTGGGGGTGGTTGCTTTGCGCTCCTTGAGGGAGGCTACAACCATGACGTCTTAGGTCAAAATACTGCTGCACTGTTAAAGGGACTTTCTTCATAGTGAGACCTTTGCAAAACGCCCCCTTTTGTCCAATTTCTGTGTTAGGCTTAAATTTTAATCCTCGAAATACTCAATGTATGCCTGTGGTTAAAATTTTCGCCTGCCTTGAACTTGAACAAAATTGAGCATTTTTCAAAGGTCTCATAATTTAATCCTTAAGACCTTTAGCTGAGATAAGCTCTCCTATAAAGCTTCCAACAATCACTTTACTCTTTATTTTAACGGGAATCCGTGCTTTGTCTGCCGTTACCCATAATTTGATTTTTGCATTTTTGCTTTTTTCAAATACACCGCGAAGATGCTTCAGATCGGGTTCCAGCAGATAGGTGTCATACGTTCCGTTTTTCAATTTGATTTTTTCCCTTTTAATGACCTTGGCAATTCCTATTACACATTTTTTCCCGTCAGTTACCGGCCGCTTGATTTCTCTGTTCTTTTTCAGATCAATATAACGAGAATAATAATAAATGGATAACGGATCAAATGACCCGGGTAATATGGAAATGGATTTTCTCTTTTTTTTAAAATTTGAATATTGAGCCTCTTTTTTGCCCCAATCGAAATTCACAACAACATTTCTTTTGATTTTTCCTTCCCTCTGTTTTTTTCGATACAGAATTGAATGGGTCATATCTAAGTCTGAATAGGCATCTATCTTATCGCGGACTTTATAGAAAACATCGATAAATGAATTAGATTTAACGGTAAGAACAAAATGATATGCTCTAACACCATTGATAGTTACGATGGGAAGCACCTCAAGAACAGCTTCTCCCGCCGGTATGAAATTCCATCTGAGCTGATATGTCAGTTTTTCACCGGGATAAAAGGGAGAATTTTGTTCAAAAGCCTTGACGTTTTCAACGAAGCCTGAGATCAAAATAATTGCCGGCACTAGAAACCTGATAATTATCTTTTTCATGTTTTCGTATTTTCATGCTTTCGTGATAAATTTCTTTTTCTTTATGCCTTTGTGCCTTATAGTGTTTGTCAAAATAACGTTTCGTTTCAAAGAATGTATGAAGCGTTTGAGCTTCCGAGCTAATCAATTTGGGGACATTTGATTAAGCGTTCTTGG
>CAZQOH010000209.1:0-4554 GCA_964594355.1 uncultured Desulfobacterales bacterium | reverse complement strand
TTAGAAGGCCATGGCCCTTTTATCAAAAGTACAGAAAATTACGGACACAACTCATTGGTACATCAATATACTTAATTAGATAGCATTAAGAATATGTATAATTCATTCAACTGTGTGGATAATTAGATCACATAGAGTGATTTAAAATGGGTCAATCTAAAATATATTTCGACTAAGACCGGTTAATTAATAGTGTAAATTCCTTTGCCAGTGTTTTGTGCGTCGCTTAAATCGTTCGGACTCATCAGCTTAAAAGAGGATGGACTTTTAAGCGTATAGACTGTGTTTTCACCACATTTCTATCCTTATCTCCTGACTATTTGCCCTTATCGGGCGATATTCTCCTGTACAGCTTATAAACTCTAGTAAAAAACATAAAAGAATAGAGCAATGTACTCTATTCTTCTGTTTCAAGAGCCAGGATAGCGTCATCTAAATCCTGCCCAATTACGTCGCTATAGGCCATTGTCGTTGTGATACTGGAATGGCCAAGCTGTTTTTGTACCATCCTGAGATTGTATCCACTGGCCTTATACAGATTCGTTGCGTAAGTATGCCTTAGACTATGTATTGAGTAATGGGGTGGAAGCATTGCCATTTTCGCATACTTCTTGAAGACTTGTTGGATACCGGAGCTGGTTATTTGATAGCCACGTTGCGAAATGAACAGGTATTCGGACTCTTTAAAACGGTAACCAAGGTACTCTAGGATCTGATTTTTTAACTTTGGACCAAATTGGACTACTCTGTCTTTTCCACCTTTGCCATTTTTAACGATTAGGGAATTTTGTCCTTTTTTCAAGTAAAGGTGTTCTACTTTCAGTTTTGATAATTCAGACACACGTAAGCCAGTATTAAGTGCCAGCTCAATAATCAATGCATCACGAACCGGTGCTTGAACACCTTTAGCTTTAGCAAGCAGGGCTGCTTCCTGGTAGGTTTTCCGGAGTTGTTTGACCTCATCTGGAGTGAGGTATTTGTCTGGTGTTATTATCCATTGGGGCATAAGAGCCTCCTTTAACCTTCTTATACCATTATATTCCAACTACATAACAGAGATCGTTTGAAGCCTATATTTATGCCTTGTAGTTCACAGCACCACTCTTCGATGATCCAGCGATAGACAGGTAAATGAGATTTGGGGTTGCATTATGTAAGCTGTTGATTTTTAGCCATCCTGTCTCCTGACATGAAATTTAATATTTACATAATTATACCATCGGGGAGTGGTCGAGAAATTATTCTCAATCCTCATTGTTATTATTGCATTAAAAGAAATACAATCGATGCGATTGAATACCATTCCATCATACTTAATAATGATATAAATTCTGCAGAGACTTGGGAATAATAGCTTCCATTACAGAAGGAATATCGTAAACGAATTAAGATGCGTATTTGTAGAAGAGATTGCGGAGTACGTGGATTGAAAAAAAATACTATCTATACGGGGGTCATCGTTATGACTACTTATGGAAATTAAAAATAGCTGATGTGGATGAACGGATTCAATCTGTTGGGGCTAGTAAATAATGATTAAAATAAATTAGTTATTTTATAGGAAAAGTAAATGAATACTGATCTATCTTTTATTACTAACGAAGATAACCACAGTCTTAAAGAACGTTTTGAAATTCTAATCAAAGACACTTCATTTTTTGATTGTCTAGTAGGATACTTCTATTCGAGTGGCTTTCATGCCCTTTATAAGTCACTGGAAGGTACCCGGAAGATAAGAATCCTTATCGGTATTAGTACCGACAAGCAAACCTTCAAAATGCTTGATGAAGCAAACAGAACTGAACAACAGGCTATTGATTTTTCACATGCCGAAGCCAAGCAAGAAGTAGAAAATCTTATTCAGAAAGAGATGGAAAAATCTGAAGATAATAAAGAAGTTGAAGATGGAGTGAACAAATTTATAGAATGGATCAATAGCAATAAACTTGAAATCAGGGCATATCCATCGCAAAATATTCACGCCAAACTTTATATAATGACATTTAAGGAAGGCGATAGGGATATCGGACGTGTGATTACAGGTTCCAGCAATTTTACACAGGCTGGATTGGTTGATAATCTTGAGTTCAACATCGAACTAAAAAACAGAAGTGATTATGATTTTGCTCAAAATCAATTTAATGTATTGTGGGGTAATGCTGTAGATGTCAGCGAAAAATATGTTCAAACAATACAAGGAAAAACTTGGTTGAGTCAAAACATCACACCTTATCAGCTATATCTGAAGTTCCTTTATGAATATTTCAAAGATGAACTCAACCAGACAGATGAGGTATTCGTTAAATATCTACCGCAGGAGTTTAAAAAACTCGAATATCAGGAGCAGGCAGTTTTAAACGCTAAGAAGATACTTCTGGAATATGGCGGGGTTTTTATTTCTGATGTTGTCGGATTAGGGAAAACATATATTTCTGCAATGTTAGCAGGACAACTGGATGGCAGAACACTTATTATCGCCCCACCTGTGCTTTTGGAAAGATCAAATCCTGGATCATGGCTTAATGTATTTTCAGACTTTCGGATTCCGGCTGATTTTGAATCAATCGGAAAACTAGACAAACTGTTGGATAGAGGACTAGACAAATACACCAATATTATCATCGATGAAGCGCACCGTTTTCGAACCGAAACAACAATTTCCTATGAGCAACTAGCGGAAATATGCCGTGGGAAAAGAGTTGTCCTGGTAACAGCAACACCTTATAACAACACTCCAAAAGATATTTTAAGCCTATTAAAGCTGTTTCAGAAAGCCAAAAAAAGCACCATTCCCAATCTGCCAGATTTGGAAGCATTCTTTAACGGCCTAGATAAAAAACTTAAAAATCTGGACAGAAAGAAAGACCACATCGAATACATAAATACTGTAAGAGCAAATGCACGGGAAATTCGGGATAAGGTTTTAAAATATTTAATGGTGCGTCGCACGCGAACAGAAATTGAAAAATATTTCTATAAAGACATTCAAGAGCAAGGTCTCAAATTCCCGGAGGTGAAAAAACCAGAGCCGCTTTTCTATGAACTCAATGATGAAGAAGACGATATCTTCAATAAAACCATCGACCTTATTGCCAATCATTTTAGATATGCACGCTACATGCCCATGCTTTACTATGAAGGTAAAATTGATCAGCTTGAAGAGCAATCCCAACGGAACATGGGTCGTTTTATGAAAATACTGCTCGTCAAACGCCTGGAAAGCAGTTTCTTTGCATTTAGAAATTCCGTGGATCGTTTCCTACATTCCTACGAGATGTTCATAAAAGAACTGGGCAACGGCAATGTGTATGTCAGTAAAAAGCATACCAACAAGATATTTGAACTTCTGGAAAACGATGATGATGCGGCAGTCCAGCGTTTGATTGATGAAGGCAAGGCGGGAAAATACGATAGCAAAGATTTTAGAATAGAACTCAAAAAAGACCTGGAGCATGATCGTGCTATCTTGATGGAAGTCAAAAAACTATGGCAGAACGTTAAACGTGACCCAAAACTTCTGAAATTTCATAACGAACTGTCAAAAAATGGTGTCTTGAGAAAGAATCATCTTATTATTTTCACAGAATCGAAGGAGACTGCTAATTATCTTTTTAAAAATATTAATAAAGAATATCCTGGCAAGGTGCTTTTATTTACCGGCGATTCAGGCGAATCTGTCCGCGATAAAGTGCTTGAGAACTTTGACGCCAGAGCCCGCCATAAAAAAGAAGATTATCGTATTCTTGTTTCTACTGAAGTTCTATCAGAAGGCGTGAACCTTCATCGTGCCAATGTGGTGATCAATTATGATATTCCCTGGAATCCGACTCGCATGATGCAGAGAGTAGGACGTATTAACAGAGTCGATACCCCCTTTGATGTCATTTATACCTTCAATTTTTTCCCTACCACGCAATCCAATGACGAAATAAAACTGAAAGAAGCGGCAGAAGTGAAAATTAATGCCTTTTTGACCCTGTTGGGCGGCGATGCGGATCTTCTAACTGAAGGTGAGCCAATCGGCTCCCATGAGTTGTTCAACCGGTTGATTTCAAAGAAAACGCTGGAAGGTGATGATGAAGCGGAGGGGAGCGAATTAAAATACCTACAAGTTATCAGGGATATGCGCGAAAATAATGTCGACCTTTTTGAAAAAATAAAATACCTGCCTAAAAAAGCCCGCACCGCAAAACAAAGCGATGATATTACCGGAGCGCTTATCACCTATTTTCGTCGTGGGAAACTGCAAAAGTTCTTCATTGCGCAAGCTGAGAAAGTAGCCAAAGAACTTGATTTTTTATCAGCGGCAGAACTGCTTGAAAGCGGACCAGTGGAGGAAAAGAAAAAGCTCCCGGGCAAGATGTACGACCTATTGGATAGCAACAAGGAAGCTTTTATTGTCGCTACCACCGAAGAAATGGCTGAACCTCAAAAAAGAAGAGGACGTGACAGCGCCGCCAATATCCTTCGCATTCTAAAGGTAACCACGAAGAACACTCAGAAACTCACCGAAGATCAGGAGCTTTACCTTAAAAAAGTATTGACTCAGCTTGA
>CAZQOH010000208.1:0-4562 GCA_964594355.1 uncultured Desulfobacterales bacterium | reverse complement strand
GAGCTCGGAAGTTCAGACGCTGGTAAATCGGAACATATTTATGACAACCGGTATATCAAAACATAGAGCATCAGTTATCCGTCATCAAGTTTGCACTGAGCTGGCCACAGGCGGCTGAGATATCTTGGCCTTTGCTGTGGCGTATGATAACGGTATAATTTTTTTTGAGCAGAACTTCCTGAAAATGTTGAATTACAGATTCTTCCGGTCGTAAAAATGCACAATCATCGTATTCATTAAAAGGTATAAGATTAATTTTTGATTTGATAGACCCGAGTAGCTTTGCAAGTCGATATGCGTCCTTTTCAGAATCGTTTATATCTTTTATAAGAATATACTCAAATGTAATTCGACGGCCGGGTTGCAAATTATACCTGCGGCAAGTGTCAAGCAGTTTTTCTATTGGGTATTTTCGATTTATAGGCATAAGCATGTTTCGGGTTTTGTTGTCTGTTGCGTTTAAAGATATTGCTATATTAATCTTTGTATCGCGACCGAAATCAATAATCTTAGGAACCAGGCCGGCAGTGGACATAGTAACCTTTCGATTTGCAAAATTAAGCCCATAATCGTTGTCGATAATTATATTAACGGCATCAATTAAGTTTTGATAATTCGCCAGCGGTTCACCCATTCCCATAAATACTATATTGGTAAGACGTTTTGAGCCGCGTAGATCATTTTGGATATCACGTACCTGGGAGACAATCTCTCCTTTTGTTAGGTTGCGAACAAAACCTCCCTTTGCGGTAAGGCAGAAACTACAACCTTGTGCACATCCCACTTGAGTTGATACACATAATGTATAATGATCTTTTTCCGGAATCAGTATACTTTCGATATATTTTCCATCTTTAAGTTTAAAAAGGTATTTTCGGGAACCATCATTTGATGTTTTAATTTCCATCTTTTCAAGACGTTTAATCGTAAAGTGGTGCGATAGCAATTTTCTGATATCTTTTTTAAGATCAGTCATTGAATCAAAAGAGTCTTCCTGACGAAGATAAATCCATTTAAGGATCTGTTTTGCACGAAAGGAACGGATCTTTCGGTCTTCAAGCCACAAAACAAGCAGTTCCTCTGTAAGATCTTTAATATCTTTTTTATTAAGTTCTGAAGTCATTATTAAAAAGATTAGCGTCGCAATACCGGCAAAAAGGTTGATTGTATCTGTTCTTGCATCTGCCACAAAGGCACCAAGATACCAAGATTATATGTCATAGTTCAGTCATTTTATACAGGATAATTTTATAAAATTAGAATTCATGTAATGATTATTTGCTTGACATAGTATTATGCAAATATTAATCTTACCAGTTTAATCATATATCATAGTGATATTTTTATGTTTGAGAATTTAAGTGATAGACTTAACTCCATATTTAAAAAGCTAAAGGGACACGGCAAGTTAACGGAGAAAAATATTCAGGAGGGCTTAAAAGAGGTTCGTATGGCCCTCCTTGAGGCCGATGTCCATTACAAAGTTGTAAAACAACTTATTGCATCTATCAAGGAGAGGGCAATTGGCCGGGAGGTACTTACAAGCTTAACACCCGGCCAGCAGGTCATCAAGATAGTAAACGATGAGTTGACGGAACTTATGGGCAGCCGTCATGAAGATTTGTGCCTTTCGGGCCAAAGACCGGTATCGATCATGCTGGCCGGTCTCCAGGGATCCGGTAAAACAACGACGGCAGGCAAACTAGCTGTTTTTTTAAGAAAAAATGAGAAGAAGCCATATCTGGTTCCTGCGGATGTGTATCGCCCTGCAGCTATTGATCAGCTCAAAAAGCTGGGTGAACAGCTGAATGTTCCAGTCTTTCCGTCCAATACTGAAATGGACCCGGTTCAGATTTGCCGGGAAGCCCGGATAGCGGCACAAAAAGAAGGATGTGACACGCTGCTGCTCGACACGGCGGGACGATTGCATATTGACGAAGAATTGATGGCAGAGCTTTCCCGTATCAAGGATGCAGTAGAACCATCTGACATACTCCTTGTGGCCGATGCCATGACAGGCCAAGATGCGGTTAATATTGCAAAATCATTTGATAGTACGCTTGATATTGGCGGTGTTATCCTTACCAAAATGGATGGCGATGCTCGCGGCGGGGCGGCAATTTCTATCAAATCGATAACGAATAAACCGATAAAGTTTATCGGTGTCGGCGAAAAATTAAGTGAACTGGAGCCTTTTCATCCTGATAGGATGTCCTCAAGGATATTGGGGATGGGGGATATCCTTACTGTTATTGAAAAGGCCCAGACGATGGTAGACGAGAAAAAAGCGGTTGAGCTTGAAAAGAAGCTGAGAAAAAGCCAATTTACACTTGAAGACTTTCGTGATCAGATGGTCCAGATACGAAAGATGGGCTCTATAAAAGATTTGATGAGTATGATTCCAGGTATTGGGAATCATAAACAAATGAAAAATCTCAAGGTGGATGAAAACGAACTTGTAAAAATCGAAGCGATTATTAATTCCATGACCCAACAAGAACGGAGGCAATATACCATAATAAATGGGAGTCGTCGTAAAAGGATCGCCAAGGGCAGCGGAACCAGGGTACAGGATATTAATAAGCTTTTAAAAAATTACGCTCAAGTTATGAAAATGATGAAAAAATTCAACAAAAGCGGCATGCGAGGAATGGACCGGGGTATGATGCCGTTCTAAAGAGGAGAATTGATATGGCGGTTAAAATCAGATTGGCCAGGCACGGTGCAAAAAAAAGACCATTTTATAGAATTGTCGTTGCTGACAGTGAATGTCCTAGAGACGGCAGATATTTAGAAATCGTTGGTACATATAACCCTTTACCTGATCCGATTGAGGTTTCGCTTAAGGAAGAAAGAATCAAGTATTGGATGGACCAGGGTGCTATTCCTACAAACACGGTAAAAAGCTTTTTGAAGAAGGAATGTTTTTAGATATTCTGAGTTGCTTATTTAAATCTAATTCTGAACAGCTAAAAAAGGAGATGAGGCTATGAAAGATCTGATAAGTTACATTGCGCGGGCACTTGTTGACAATCCTGAAGAGGTAGCGGTAACAGAAGTGGAGGGCGACCAGACTTCCGTATTAGAATTAAATGTAGCCAAAGAGGATCTGGGGAAGGTTATAGGAAAGCAGGGTCGGACTGCTCGAGCTATGCGTACCATATTAAGCGCTGCTTCTGCCAAGATAAAAAAGCGTACAGTACTTGAGATTATAGAATAGACTCATGGGAGAAAACGGTTTTCTCCTTATTGGAAAGATAGTCGGTGTTCATGGATTAAAAGGAGCTGTCAAGGTATACTCATATGCTGAATCAGAGGCTATCTTTGAGCCGGGCAGTTTGATTCAAACAAGAAACCCAAAAGGGTGTGAGAAAACCTTTAAAATAGAATGGGCCAGGCCCCATAAACGGACTGTCCTGTTGGCACTAAAAGAAATAGAGAACCGTAGTCAAGTTGAAACACTTGTTGGGTCTGATATTTTCGTTGAAAAAAGCTGTTTGCCTGAATTGGAAGATGGGTCTTATTATTGGTTTGATATTATCGGCCTCTCTGTCTTTACAACAGATGGAAAATACATTGGTAATGTTGAATCGATATTCCCTACAGGAAGCAACGACGTATATGTTGTAAAAAATCCGAATAATGATTTGGACAGTGAAATACTGCTTCCCGCTCTCGAATCAGTGGTTTTATCCATCGATCTAAAGAATAAAAAGATGCATGTAAATCTGCCCGAAGGTCTTGAAATATAATGGTCGCTTTTAAATGAATTTTGTTGTTCTGACTATCTTCCCGGAAATGTTTAATCCATTCTGGGAATTTGGTATTATTAGAAGGGCGCTTTTGCGGAAAAAGATTTCCGCTTTGACATTTAACATCAGAGATTTTGCAAAAGGTAAACACCGGATCACTGATGACAGGCCTTACGGAGGAGGGTGCGGGATGGTTATGAAGCCCGAACCTCTTGCCGGCGCTATAAGGGCGGCTAAGAAAAAGGTTCCCGAGTCAAAGACGATACTGCTGACACCTCAAGGACGAACTTTTAATCAGAATGTGGCCCGTGAACTTGCATCATTTGATGGACTTATACTGGTCAGTGGTCGTTACGAAGGTGTGGATGAACGGATCTGCCATGATTATATAGATTACGAAATCTCCATTGGCGACTACGTTCTTACGGGAGGAGAACTGGCAGCCATGGTCGTGATCGATGCCGTGGCCAGGCTTATCCCGGGTGTACTTGGCAGTTCAGACTCAGCAGAGAAAGACTCGTTTTCATGTGGCCTGATAGAGCATGCACAGTATACAAGACCAAGAACCTTTGAGGGGGAGGATGTCCCCGAAGTGCTTGTGTCAGGCAATCACGGCGAGATTGAAAAATGGCGGCTTGAAACATCGCTGATACGAACCTTTCTTAAAAGACAGGATCTGTTGAAAAATAGATCACTGAGCAGCCAAGAAATAGAAATTTTAAAAAAGTGGTGCCGCGATATTGAAAAGATTATAAATAGTGCCTGAACGAAAACTCCCGTTCAGGCAAAAATCCGAATATCGAAACTCGA
>CAZQOH010000207.1:0-4565 GCA_964594355.1 uncultured Desulfobacterales bacterium | reverse complement strand
GCTTTTTAGGGTACTATTCGTTAAAAATCGTAAGATAATCCCTTGATTCCTTAAATACTCTACTGTTTCTCTGGCACCAGGGTACACTTTTCCCTGGTAGGTTAACACACCATCAATATCAAAAATTATTCCTCGAATCTCACTTTTCATGTTTTTCCTCAAAAAAGAAAGGGGTCATCCATTTCCCTTCACAGCCGCGAGGTAATAGCCCGTCCTGCTTCATGGAATGGTTCGCTTTTGATTATTATTTCAAATAGCTATCAACGAATTCCCGTGGCTTCAAAACTTTAATGCCTTGATATCCTGACACCTTTAATAAATGTTTATCGCCGCTGATAATTATTTTGCTATTGCCGACAATTGCACATTCCATGAACTTATTATCATCAGGGTCATCACATACGGATACATCAAAACCTTCAACGTCTATAAGTTGCCCATGAATTGTCATCAGTTCAATAATCTGCAAGATGTCGATTGCTGGGAATTTAGCTACTAAAGACTCAGCAACACGTTGATATTCGTTAAGGATTTCTTGCGAAAGTACAATTTGTAGTCTTGAGTTTTGCCATGCCTTGAGGATTTGAGAAGGAGGGCCACTGAAAAATATCCCAGATATGAAAACATTCGTATCAAGGATGATTTTCATTTCTTTTTCTCTCGAACTTTTAATATCACATCCTTAATATCAGACCTTTTTAATCCGGCTTGTTTCCCTTTTTTTCTGGCGTCAGCAATTAGAGCATCAAATTCATCAAAGGATGGCGGGGAAATGTTTTTAAGGATAACAACATCTTTTTCGCCAACTACGACGAATTGTGCTCCAGCTTTTAAATTTAGTTGTTTTCGGATATTTTCCGGAATAACGACTTGCCCCTTAGAGGACATTTTTGTTGTTGAAACATTTGACATATTGCACCTCCATGCCGTAGTTCTGTCTTACTGGTAAGATCATACGGCAAGCCTGACCAAAAAGCAAGTCTTTATATCAAAATGGTTTAGAAAGCTAACCCCTATGCTCAGGTTGAGTAGTGGCGGGCTCAAAGCCAAGGATGCCGGGGAGCAAAAAAAAAATCTAAAATATCGGTCAGTAGATTTGGTGAACAGGTTCACATTTGGATGGCTATAAACTTATTCAATTAATAGGCGCGTATCATACCCCCGTCTACCAGTATGGTCTGGCCGGTAATGTAGGTATTGGCTTCCGAGCACAGAAAAACAGCAAGCCGGGCGTATTCTTCCGGAGAGCCATATCGTCCCAGAGGTATTTCATTTACAATATTTTTCTTAAATTCTTCTGTTGAAATGCCTGCTTTTTCAGCCCAGAGTCCGTCCAACTGTTGAAGACGTTCGGTTCCGATTCTTCCGAGACCCATCACATTGATCAAGATTTTATGGGGTCCAAGCTCACGTGAAAGCGTTTTAGTCAGCCCCATTACTCCCATTCGAAACGTATTGGAAAGAATCAGGTTGTCGATTACGCTCCTGGTGGAAGACGATGCAAAGTTGACTATTCGGCCCTTGCCGGCCTTTTTCATAAAAGGAACGACTTCCCTTATACTGCGAATGAAGCTGAGCAGTGTAAGCTCAAATGCTTGTTGCCAGGCATTATCGTCAAACTCGTCAAATGCACCTGCCGAAGGTCCGCCCGTATTATTAACCAGGGCATAGATAGATCCAAACAGTTCCGAAGTCTTTGAAATTACCTCGCGAATATCGTCATAATTGCTCATGTCGCCAACAGTATAGGAAGGTTCTATACCTGTAGCACTAAGGATATCAGCCTGCGCTTGTTTCAGTCGTTCTTCTGTACGACCAAAGATCATAACGTTTGCACCCTCTTTGGCAAATTCTAAGGCTGTTGCTTTTCCAAGACCTTCGCTGGAGGCCATGACAATTACCGACTTTTTTTTCAATTCCAGATCCATATTAAACTCCTTTTGTTCTTATAAGCTACAGATCTTTTGCGGTTTATTTTGTTGGCTTAACCCGCTTTAATCCAGCAGCCTCTTCACACCTTTTATTTTCTGGATTTCACCAATCCGTTGAGTTACTTCCAAAACTCCAAGATATTCGCCTTCTTCATTGCGTACGGGGAAATAGCGTATAAAAATCTTGTCACCCATAATGTCAATCCAAAACTCTGCTTTGTCCCTGGTTCCATCCTTAAACCCTTTGACAATTAGCCTTACTTTGTCGACACTCTTTCCCGGGTGGCACATTTCAACTTTTCTTCCAATGACCGAACGGGTTCGGACAAAGATCTTATCCTTATCTAATCGATTAAAGTATGCAACCGTATCATCAGCATCTACAAAGGTAATTTCTACAGGCATTGTTTCCATGATCGCATCTATCTGCTCCATTGAAAGATTGTGTATCAGGCTCTGCCTGACCTTACTGCCTTTTTCAACCTCTTCAAGCATTTGAGTAAATTTTTGATGTGCAGATTCCCCGTAAGCGGATGTTGATATACGATCAAATTCTTCCATAAGATATTGGTTCTCTTTTTCTTGAAAAACCTGCCTTCCCATGTTGAATAGAACATCATTTTCCTTCCAGATGTGGTTTGCCCGTATTTCAAGATACTCAACACCTTTCTGCTTGAACATTTCCTTTTCTTTGACCGTGGCCTTTTCCAGACCGGAAATATCTGTCATCATCATGGCCAGAAGATTTCTTTCTGATTCATGTTCCATGAGCATTACGCGAATCGGCCCGTCCTCTGGTATACCGTGCTTTACCATAAGCGGGAAAAGGACGGTTTCTTCCTTCCTGTTGTGAATCCGATCACCAAATTCAAGCAGAAAATCGACGGCTCGCCGTATTACAAAAGAGTCATGTGGTTTATCCGGCATTTTCATGAGTTCCTTTTTTAAGACATCCATGGCTCGTTCAATCATCTCGTGATCATCAACAAGTAATTTATCCCATGTGTTATTCTGCATCTCATCCTCCTTTATTGAATATTGACAGTTTTGTAAAAAGCCTTGTGTGAATAATTTTGATCAAAAATAGATTCTTTTTCTTATAAAACCGTATATGTTGACATATCATGAACAACCACAGATGTTTCAGCAACCAACAGGTTTGAATTACCCCCGATCCTTATATTGTTTTATCCAAGCGCAACATCAAGCACCATCATTATCGTGAAACCCAGTATAGTTCCCAGGGTGGCAATATCCCCGAATTTGCCAATTTGTGATTCACGTATAACTTCTTCTATTACAACAAATATCATGGCTCCTGCCGCAAAACTTAAAGCAAAGGGGAGAATTGGGTAAAAAACCAGAACAGCAGCTGCACCCAAAACTCCGGCCACGGGTTCTACCATTCCCGAAAGCTGACCATACCAGAGACTTTTCCAGCGCGATAATCCCTCCCTTCTTAAGGGTAATGATACGGCAGTTCCTTCAGGAAAATTCTGAAGCCCGATACCTATAGCAAGGGCCACTGCTGCCCCGAATGTGGCAGATCCCAAACCCGATGCAGCAGCTCCAAATGCAACTCCCACGGCAAGACCTTCAGGTATGTTGTGAAGTGTAATGGCAAGAACCAGAAGAGTACTTCTTTGCCAGGATGTCTTAACACCTTCAATTTCGCTGTCAGGAAAGCCCAGATGGAGATGGGGAAGAATTTTGTCGATTAATCTCATAAACAGACCACCTGCGAGAAAACCGACAGCAGCCGGCAGCCAGGGTAATAAACCAATCTCATCAGCCATTTCTATTGATGGGGCCAAGAGAGACCAGAAGCTGGCTGCAATCATCACACCTCCGGCAAATCCCAACATTACATCAAGAAATTTGCGGTTAACTTGTTTGGTAAAGAGAACAATGGATGCCCCTGCAGCGGTAACACCCCATGTAAACAATGTGGCAATAAGGGCCTGGGTTATGGGGTTGAGGCTTTTCAGGGATATGAAGATATCGTATTCCATATTTGCACTATCCCTTCATCTATCCAGTATCCAGCCCTTAGTCTCCCTGTTCAGCCATGTAATCGTCGTATAAGGTTTCAAGAATCTGCTTATGCTTTGCTTCTTCCTGGGCAAGTAGCTTAAACAGTTGAATAAAATCGTCGTTTTCGGTTTTGCGGGCCAGAAAGTTATAAAGTTGCAGCGATTTTTCCTCCCTTTTCATGGCAAGCTTTAAGATGTCTGAATAATGCATCCCTTTTTCATATTCCATATCAATAATATAATCGCTACGCTTCATATCGGGGATCCATTTATACTCGTATTCTGCAATCTTTTCTTTTTTATCGGCGAAATTTTCCAGCATGGCCTGATGTTTTCTTTCTTCCTTTGCAAATTCTTCTAATGTTTCTCTGGCTCCTGAAAAAGGCTCCTGCCTGCTTACATCTTCATAAAACTCAGCAGCTTCTTTTTCCTTTTCGATTGCGTAAATGATGATTTCATCGATTGAGTTAAAGCTCATGATTTCCTCCCTTCTTTGAAAATTATCTGAATTATTTATTTCCGACATGATATCAGCTTTTTATAAAAAAGCAATATATGTGCCAACACGATTTCCCAAAAAAGATTATTTGGAGAAATTATA
>CAZQOH010000206.1:0-4587 GCA_964594355.1 uncultured Desulfobacterales bacterium | reverse complement strand
AAAGTTTGGAGAAGCCGGAAGAAGACGTTCCGTCGCGCAGTTTTCCTGGGAAAGACTCTCCCAAAAAGCGGAAAAGATGCTTGGGGATGTTGTTTTGCTTTCGGAGTAGCGCATTGGATTCAATATCGGCTATCAGGCATATTTTACCGTCGTCAATACGTGTGTTCTTGAAGAAAAGTTATCAATATTTAGATCGAAAACATCGGCACATGCTGTGGCACCTATCCAGGGTGAGGGGTCAGATTGTAACCAAAAAGTTTCTTGTTGTCAACCTAAAAGGGATTGGTATTAATCTGGGAGACATTGTTCTTGTTCACACTTCATTGAGCTCATTTGGACATGTGGAAGGTGGTCCGGATGCCGTAATAGATGCTTTATTAGCAGCAGTTGGACCTAAAGGAACTATTCTTATGCCTGCCAACCCGGTTATCGGAGATTGGATGGTTTACGTTCATTCCGATCCGCTTTTCGATCCCAGAAAAAGTCCGTCTTCAATGGGAAAGATTACTGATACGTTTTGGCGCCGTTCAGGAGTATTGCGCAGCCTTCATCCGACCCACTCAATGGCTGCCCGCGGCCCTCACGCCGAATATCTTTTGAAAGATCATGAAAAGTCACAAAGTCCCTGTGGATTGCTATCGCCTTATCGTAAGCTTATAGAATTAGACGGTCGTATTCTGCATCTGGGTTCTCCCTTTAGCAACACAACTTCTTTGCATGTCGTGGAGGATATTCTGCCTCATTTTCCTAAGAAGGTTTACGAGGATGCTCCAATTTCAATGAGATATTTAGATTATCAAGGAAATGAAAATATCACGCTGGTAAAGATACATGATTCTATTACGGCAGAAACGAGACTTGAGAAGGTAAAGGAAAAGGAAATAGAAATTTACGAGCATTGCCGCAATCGGGAGGTTGTATATTCTGACAAGATTGGTATGGCAACAATTCACCTAATTGAGGCAAGGCCGCTCGAAATTCTTTTAGAAGATCTTGGAAGGCAGGGAATAACCATCTATGCGTAACTTGTTATCTGATGGAGGTATTCTATGAGACGTTCTATGAAAGGAAAGGTAGCTATTATAACAGGGGCATCCGGGGGGCTGGGCAGGATACTGGCTTCAGAACTCTGCAGATTCGGGGCGAGTGTCATTGTACATTATTTGACTAATAAAAAAATGGCAGAAGATTTAGTTGGTAAAATTAACGAGCGAGGGGGAGAGGCCATTTCCATTATGGCTGATGTTACAAATGAGAAGGATGTGTTGTCAATGATACAAATGACGATGAGTACCTTTGGAAAGATAGACATTCTTATTAACAACTCCGGTATTTCACTCGATGCTATTTCATGGAAATTAGGTTATGAAGAATGGAAAAAGGTATTGAACGTAAATCTGAATGGTGCTTTTTTGTGCTCAAAAGCAGTTCTTCCTGATATGAGACGCAGGAAATGGGGCAGGATAATCAATATTTCGTCTGTAGTTGCTCAAATTGGCGTTCCCGGTACAAGCGGATACGCGGCATCTAAAGCAGGTTTGTTCGGACTTACTAGAACCTTGGCTCGTGAGGTAATTAATAAAGGAATTACCGTCAATTGCCTGTCATTGGGATATTTTAATACAGGATTAATAGACACGCTTGATCCTTCTTCTCAGCAATCCCTTATTGAACAGATCCCAGCAGGACGGTTAGGAAAACCCGAAGAAATAGCTTTTGCGGTAAGGTATCTTTGCGACGATCTGGCAGGATACGTTACTGGCCAGGTTTTAAACATCAACGGTGGGCTCTATATGTAAATTGTACTGGTCAAATTAATCCAAAATGTCAACAAAGTTATACGTGGCTGAAATAATGTTGGTACACTATATGATTTCTTTTCCATTTAACCCTTCCCTTATCAGCTTCATTTAGCTCTATAGCGATGAAATCATTGTTAATACCAATGAAGTCCATAGCCCGTCGTTTTTATTTTGATAAATTGTATAATGCACTACGTGCGAAGCCTTATTATTTATCACACAGCAAAGTAATTGTTTCAGATTTGCTGGGCAAAAAGTCACTGGTAAATAGCAACGATGCTTGCATTCAAGAAGCAATGAATTGGCTGAAGAGGGCTCAAGATATTCATAATAATGGGGGTGTGAGCGCCGGATACAATTTTAAAACAGGGTGGCAGCCCCCATATCCGGAGACTACAGGATATATAATTCCCACATTCTTTGATTATTATCGTTATATCGAAGATGAAGAATATCGTCAAAGGGCTATCAGTATGGCCGATTGGGAAGTTTCAATTCAGCTTGATAATGGGGCTTTTCAAGGGGGCTATAAAGAGTATAACTGGAATTTGCCCCTGCCTGTAGTGTTTGATACAGGTCAAGTAATGTTTGGTCTGATAAGAACCTATAAAGAAACCGGCAAAGAAGTTTACCTAAATGCATCAAAGAAGGCAGGTGATTGGCTCGTTAAGATTCAGGATTATGATGGAGCCTGGAGGAAATATACCTTTAATGAAATACCCCATAGTTATAACTCAAGGGTGGCTTGGGCGTTATTAAGGTTATATGAAGAAACAAGAATAAACTCATATAAAGAGGTTGCTGAGAAAAAATTGGAGTGGGTGTTGAAAAACCGGTTAGAAAATGGCTGGTTTGAAAATTGCACTTTCGAAAAGGATGAGAATCCATATACTCATATGATTGCCTATACAATAAGAGGCCTTTTAGAATCTGGATTAATATTAAAAAGCAATCATTTGGTAAATATAGCTATTGAATCTTCAAAGGTTTTACTGGAAAAGTATGAAGAGCTTAGGTTCTTGCCAGGCACATTTGACGAAAAATGGGCATCCAAAGACAAATATTGCTGTCTGACAGGAAACGCTCAGATGTCCATTATATGGCTAAAAGCTTATAATGTCACTAAGGATACAAAGTTTTTAGATAGTACCCTGCATATGAATCATTTTTTGAAATCAATACAGGATCTGACATCATCAAATAATAGAATAAGAGGCGGGATTAAGGGTTCTTATCCAATTTGGGGAAAGTATGATCCTTTTTTTTATCCCAATTGGGCGACAAAATTTTTCGTCGATGCATTGCTTGCTGCAAATCGTTATACAATAGAAAATCGGAAAGACGCCGATATAATGAGGACAAATCGGCTTAAAATAAGAGATTCGCTACGTTAGAAAAGTGTTAATCCTGCAATTGGCTTGGCCATAGAGTCTTTGTTTGCAAACAGTTCTGTATGTAAATAGAATAGCTGAAATCGGTGGCGCCGAGGTTAGCTTATTGAATCTCGTGCAGGAGATTCAGAAATATGATTACACGCCGGTCGTTGTGCTTGGCAGCTACGGACCTCTCTGTAAACGATTAAAAAAATTGAACATAAAAATTTATATTTATCCATTAGGTTTTCCACACCTAAAGAATCCTATACCTTTTTTAAAATCTTTATTATTTTTGTATCATATTATTAAAACTGAAAAAGTTCAGTTAATACATTCAAATACTTTGTGGGATAACCAGTATGGGGTTCTATCTGCTAAATTATCAGGTATACCCCACATACTGCATGTTCGAGGTTTCCCTGAGCAAAAGGCCTCCTGGAAATCACTTTATAACATGGGGTCTCTGGCTATCTGTAATTCAGAAGATACGAAAAGAACGTTTTCGAAGTACGGCGGGTTCAGGAAGAGGACAGAGGTGGTTTATAACGCAGTAGATACAGAGAGGTTTATTCCCGACCCCAAAAGTCGTCAGAATGTTCGTCAGAGATATGGGTTTGACAAAACAGATGTCGTTATGGGTGTTGCGGGCCGTCTGTCAGAAGAAAAGGGACAGTTGTTTTTGCTGAAGACTCTACTCCCAATGCTGAAAAGCAATCCAAATTATAAAATCCTCATAGCCGGTGATGCAAAAATCCATCCAAATACCACATACCCTGAGGAGATTATGTCTTTTATTCGACAGAACAGTTTGGGTGGCGATGTTTTCATGACAGGCTATATTGAAGATATGAAAGGTTTCTACAATTCCTTAGATCTCTTCTTGCTCCCGTCCTTCCGGGAACCCTTTGGAAGGGTACTCATAGAGGCAATGGCAACAGAAACACCCGTCATTGCCTCAAGGGTCGGAGGGGTTCCGGAAGTGGTTGATCATGAGATTAACGGATATCTTGTTGAACCCGGCGACGCTGTCAGATGGCGAGGATACATCAATAGGTTGCTTCATGATGAAACTATTCGGCATAGTTTTGTAAAGGCAGGCAGGAAAAAAGTGCTGGAAAAATTTTCATCGAAACAGATTACATCTAGAATTGTTTCACTGTACAGGGAATTATTAAGTGCTTATTAACAGCTACGACATTTTTACCCGGTTTGCAAAGTATACGGTTGCAGAAATGAATTGTCCTGTATGCAAATCGGATATATTTAAACTGTGGGGTACATGCCTAAAAAGAGATACTGTGTATCAGCCAGAAGTGCCTCAATTGACAACACGATATGTCAAATGTAAAGAATGAAGGAGTTCCCCCGAAAATAGCTTTTAAAACCTTGTAACTCACGTTAATACTGCA
>CAZQOH010000205.1:0-4602 GCA_964594355.1 uncultured Desulfobacterales bacterium | reverse complement strand
GGCCGAAATGTTCCGGAACAGGTGGCCGGAATGCTCCGGAATGGGTGGCCGAAATGAAGCGGAATGGGTGGCCGGAATCAAGCGGAATATGCAAATAGTGAAATCTTTTAGAATTTAAGAGGTTCTGACATGATTAAGCGTATACTTATTCGGCTAGCCACTTTAGCTGTTTTACTTGTATTCCTAACTCCAACCACCTCTCTATCCGCACCTGATCGGAGAACAGCTCTTGTTATCGGAAACGGAGCTTACAAATCTTCTCCTCTGAAAAATCCTGTTAATGATGCAACGGATATTGCTAATGCACTCAGAAAGTTTGGATTCTTCGTTATTCTCAAAACCAATGTTAATCAAAGGACAATGGAGGATTCCATACGTGATTTCGGGAAAAAATTGCGATTAGGAGGAGTTGGTCTATTTTATTTCGCTGGACATGGTTTACAGGTAAAAGGAAGAAATTATCTAATTCCTCTTGGTGCTAATATTGGATCTGAAGCGGATGTTAAATATGAATCAGTAGTTGCCGGTCGTGTGTTAGCTCAAATGGAAGAAGCCGAAAACGATTTGAATATTATCATTCTTGATGCTTGCAGAGATAATCCTTTTGCGCGAAGCTTCAGATCAAGCGGGAGGGGTTTAGCTAAAATGGATGCACCAAAAGGTAGTTTAGTTGCCTATGCAACAGCACCAGGTTCAGTTGCAGCAGATGGTGAAGGTCGAAACGGCATTTATACTAAATACCTGTTAAAATATATATCAAATCCAAATTTAAAAGTGGAAGAGGTTTTAAAACAAGTAAGAATAGGTGTTATCAGTGAAACTGATGAGAAACAAATTCCATGGGAATCTTCATCATTGACAGGAGAATTTTATTTTGCTTCCAAGAGAGGTATTGCTGTAGCAAAGTATAAATCGCAAAAAGTTAAGCCCACAGTTTTTAGTGAAAAACCAGACTCTATGGAACTGGAATATGTTGAAACCAAGGAAATAAGATATGCAAAAAGCTTGATAAAAAGAGGAAAGAAATCAAAAGCCAAAGCAATAATAGATGATGTTATTAAAAATAGTAAAGATGAAACTGCTATCGCCGAAGCTACATATTATCAAATACTATGGGGATTAACATCGAATGAAAGGGAAGAATTTGAAAAATTAAAGGCATATTATCCTAATTTTAAGTATTTAAGTCAACTTGAAATTGCATTGAATAATAGAGAGAAAGAAAGGGAACAGAAAAGACTTGAGGCTGAAAGAAAAAGAAAAGAAGAAGAACGCAAAAGCTTTGAGGCTGAACTTGAAGCTGACTCGCGTATAAAATTAGCAATTTTCCCATGGAAACTAATTGGGTCTGCTAGTAGTTGGAATTTTCTCGCAGTTGACGCTCTAACTGAAACAATCATTGAAACAAATAAATTTGTTCCTATTTATTCATACTATGATCTCGGGGATAAAATTAAGATAAACGCACTTGATAAAAATGTTGTTATTAATAATGTCATCGATAACTTATGGATAAAAAGAGATAATAGGACTACCGACAAACCGAATCATGATTTTTTATTTAAATTAGGAAGGGAATTAAAAGTTGATGCAATTTTGTTAGGTTATTTTGACATAACCCCATTTGATCCAGATCGTGGCCATGTAAAAATTATTCTAATTAAGGTTAGGACAAAAAAAATATATCAATCTGAATTTTATACTGATGATTATGATAATGATGGGTATTATCAATGTTATAATTCAATGAAAAAGGTGTTTAAATCATATAATAGTGATCCTTTAAAATGATAGTACTCTTACATAACATTTAATAAAATTTTGTAAATAAAACTCCCCGCCACAAACGGATGGAGTATTAAAAACTTACAATAAAAAAGCCTCTTAGAATATCTCCAGCAGTGAAAATCAGGTGATGGTTACTGCCTTCTGTACGTAATATAATGCACAGTGCATTATTTTTGATTTTGCTTTGAAATCTTTGGCGAGTTGTACAAAATAATGTGCATCATGCATTGTAAAATGTGCAGACTGGTGTTTTTTTAAGAACTGATTTAATCCCCGCCTTATCATGGCCAGCCCTTGACATTGGACATTTTAGGTTTGTGGGATTTTGATTTGAGGATATTTTTTTGTATGACCAGAGATTTTTTCTCTGGTTTTTTTTGCCTTTTTAAGAGTTATGCTGTTTTCCCAGAATTTGACATCTGGTACTAAATTTGGTAATATTGTGATCTTGAATGAAATGGGTTAGCGGGCAAGCATCGGTTCAGGCACCCATTAAATCGTCAATTTAAGACAGCCTTGATTCAGAACGAAATTATACGAGATATAGTGTTGAGGGGATGATCTGATTTTCATTAAAATGCTGAAACTAGGCACCAGGTAGTTTAATCGTATCAAAAGATATGGGAACCATTAGATATCTGGTTTTCTGGCAAGATATCTTTACGTGACCCGATTTAGACAGTCTGTATAAAGAAGAAAAGTACTCATGCAAATCTTGCTGAAAGTAATCCTGAGCGTAGCCATCATCCTTGTTGCTACAGCAATTGGGAAGAAGCTGCCATCGACCGCCGGTCTCGTGGGCGTCATGCCCCTCACCGGGGCCTTAGTTCTCGTGTGGATGTATCTGGAGAACAAGGGTGATCCGGAAATCATGCAGGACTTCACTAGAGGGGCCCTTTGGGGAATACTGCCCAGTATCCTTTTCTTCCTCGTTGCGTTCTTCTGTTTTAAGAAACATCTTCCTCTACCCGTCGTCCTTGTCTCAAGCTTTGGAGTCTGGCTGGGTGCAGCACTTGTTCACCAATGGGTTCTGAAATAAGAATAGAAAATTGTCCATAGGGATAGGGACGCCCATCACTGAGCGCCCCTCCCACACCACCTAGCATACGGGTCCGCAATAGATGGTTCTTTACAGATGCTCACTTTCTGCTATACATCATAGGCGAAATTCGTACCCCAAAACCGTTGATGCCTCCAACGATTCAGTGCATATCAATTCCGAAAATACCTGTGATGTTCGATAATAATCACAATTGACAAAACCTTGCAAGATTGGTAGCTGAGGCAATTCAAGGGATAGCAGTTGAATGAATAATAAAATATTTTGCCTGATAACAATAACGTCGCTTTTTATCATGTCGATTGCTGAAAAGTCGGGCGCAGATGATAGTTATTTTTTGAGTCTTTACGGCGGTCGGGTGAGCCAAACCCCATTCAATGCAATTGTTCGCGGCATTTTAGATTTTAAGGATTACTACCTTGTTGCCGGTGCGTTGGGAAAAGAACTCGCGGTCTATAAAGACAAGGTCGGCATAGAAATGGAAGGCCAGATCGTAAAGCATATTGAAGGAAAGGAACACTGGGAATTTAACTCCGTCCTGACACTTCGTTGGCTTCCTTTCCCATGGGATAAAAAGGTGGATACCAGCTTTGCCTGGGGTAATGGTTTTTCCTATGCTACGGAAAAACCGGAGTTTGAAATTGAAGATTCCTCTAATAATTACGAAACATCTCAGGTGTTGTACTACTTTATGGTTGAAATGGACTTCGCCCTTCCCGATGTATCGAAATGGCATGTCTTTTCCCGTATCCATCATCGCTCAAGTTTGTTCGGTCTCATCAACGGTATTATGGCTGGATCGAACTATATAACGTTCGGCGTGAGGTATCATTTTAACTGACCTATTTCTGAGTCTCAATTTTTTGACACAACCCGCATTAACGTCATATAAACGTAAGGGTCGTCTTGCTCACACCGGATAAAAGAAATTTTCCAGGGACATTTTAGGTTTGTGGGGTTTTGACTTGAGGATTTTTTTTTTATGACCAGAGATTTTTTCTCTGGTTTTTTTTGCCTTTTTAAAAGTTATGCTGTTTTTCCAGAATTTGACATTTGGTGCTAAATTTGGTAATGTTGCGAATATGATATACTGTTCGATAAAATTATTTAAATGGAGCGTTACAATTGAAGCCATACAACAGCATATTCATCATATTCTGGACAACGTTAAATAGAACCTTAAAGATTGGAGAATTGCTGTGGATCATGAGCCTTATAAAATTGTCTATAAATTCAGCTTAAACAACGGACAAAAAAAGTTTTTTAATATCCTTCTCAACCCCGAAACAATCTCAATTATTCAGCACCAATCTGAACCCTTACCCGACTGGGCGAAGCTAGAATATCATCAATGCGAATGCTGCCCTCTGGAGACACTCGGAAATCCTTACTGTCCAGTTGCGGTAAATATTTCTAACATCGTTGAAGAGTTTAAAGACTCAGTATCCTATGATGAATGTCTGGTCACCTGTTCAACTCCGGAACGAACTTACCTTAAGAAGACTTCGATTATGGAAGGCATTTCTTCTATTCTCGGAATCATAATGGCTACAAGTAATTGTCCTATTATGGATCTTTTTAAACCAATGGCCCGTTTTCATCTGCCGTTTTCCACAAGTGACGAAACGACCGTTCGCTCCGCCTCCATGTTTCTTCTTCTACAATACCTTGAGTACGGAAACGACAATGCCGATAATATTAACTCAAGTTTCGCACCCCTTAATTGGTGCGAAACGGCTAACAGATTGATTTAG
>CAZQOH010000204.1:0-4617 GCA_964594355.1 uncultured Desulfobacterales bacterium | reverse complement strand
TTTTCAGCATCAATACCGATAATCATGTTGACATAATTCATGACGTCCTTGCGAATAGCCAGAGGTTCATCCATGTAGGCGTTAAACATTTCGGTCATAATTCGCTCTCGGTACAATCCCTTAGCGGTCTTCAGGTCTTCCATATACTTGGCACGATCATTGGCATCGGGGACATAGTCCAGTACAATCCTTTCAAGCGCTTTATAAATGTCATAAGCAAACATGCATTTGCCTTCATTGGTCTCGGAGCTTTCGATCAGCAGCTGAATGGCCCTGCCAAGGTTTCGCTGGCCCAGGCCCTTCTGGCCGAATCGCTGGATAATTTCCGGATTCTGGTTGAGGGTGTCGATGACTTCCGCAAGGGTTTTAATGCTTTTTTCACCGGCCACTTCACCGGCAGCCAGTTTCATGGTTTCGATCGGTGTCAGCTTTTCTGACCTTGCAAGTCGACTCAGGACCACGCCTACTGATGCAGCATAATTAAGATTGGGGTCCTGGTGCAGATCTTCTCGGGTCAGTGTGGTTCTGGCTTCACTTCCAATGGTATAAAGGGTCAGATCCTTTTGCAGTTTATAATTGGTATTATGGGAAACATAGCAAATTCGGCAGCGGTCGACGATGGGGGCCTCTTCCTTTTCAGCAAGAAATCGGTTGAATTCCATATTGTTACTGGTAGCGACAATCAAGGTATCGATGGGCCATTTATAGCCGTCAATTTCAATGGTTCGGTTCTGGATGACGCCCAGGTAAACCTGAACCAAATCCTTCTTGTTCTTGAATATTTCGTCGCTGAAATGGATGCCGCCGCCGGCAACACGTGCCAGGGCACCGCGTCTTAAATCAAAACGATACGGATTGTTGGTATCGGTGATATGAAGCAACCGCTGGATAGACTCTTCACCCAGAAGATCAACTGAAGAAGAGGTGATCTTATCCTTAGCCGGATATTTACCTGTGACGGTCCCAAGGCTTTCAGTCAAGGGTACCGGGAAAATCTCGACAAATTTAAGCATTTCATCGACTTTACCATCTGTAAAATTACAGATATCATTCCAGATATACCCGCTGCATGCTCCCAGGGGACGGTAACTTCCATAAAGCTTATCTATCTTTGCATCAGAAAACCCAATCGTTTCGCCCAAAAAGGTTTTATTTTCGTCCGGGTCTTCAAACAAATTCATAGCCAGGATCATCGGATCTTCGTAGGTTTGCGATTCGACAAAGTTGATTCGCCCGTAACTTCCGAGCTTGTCCAGGTTGATGAACCTGAAAGTGTATTTTCGGTTCATGCTATTAGAAAGGAAACTGCGATACCGGTTGCAAAGGAATTCGACAAAAAATGTTTTACCGTTCCCAGGCTCACCCACCAATACATAGGCCATCTCAGCAGAAGATCCGCCCTCGGCAGCATCCTTGACATACGAGACAAAGCTGTTGATTTCGTCATACATTCCGATAATGTGCTTTTTCCCAGTACGAAATATACTGAAATCATAGGTAGATCTGCCGTTCACCACCACTTTTCCAATGTCACTTTCCAGAATCATTCGAGTCACACCCTGAAAGGCGTTTTCAAAACTTCTTTTTCCATCTTTGACATCTGCCAAATGATGTTGGAGTTCGGTGTCGGATTTATCAGCCATTTCACACCTCCAGTTTTACCTATTAGTTTGGTTTTCATAGAAAAAATATCCCCCCAAATTCCACTTAAAAATGGAATATGAGATGATTCCCCAAATTGTTAACGCTCCCACGCCTTGGGCATATTGAAGCGTTTCGAGTGAAATTTCAAAACAGATCATTTCCATTTTTTTCATCCTCTTTAAAAGATCTGTTTTTTGCGTTTAAAAAATGGTTCATCTGGTTACCGGTCCTTTGAATTCTGAATCAATTGTTTGAGAGCCTCCATGACATTCTCAAATTCTGTTGACTTTTTGAAAAAATAATCTGCCCCCAGTTCCATGCATTTTCTGCGGTATTGGGGATAGGGATAGTTGGTCAGCATGATCACCGTTATGTTTTGATTATTGTTCTTAATGTCTTTGAGCACATCTATCCCATCTACACCGGGCATCTTGATGTCAAGTACCGCCACATCAGGATTAAGTTTTCTGACAGCTTTTATGGCTCCAATTCCGTCTCTGGCCTCACCTATAATTTCAATCTCAGGGATGTCGGCAAGCATAGCCTTTAACCGTTCCAGTATCAGCATTGAGTCGTCTGCTATAAATACCTTCACCAAGATAATCTCCGTATACTTTTTTGATTTTCGGTTAATTCAAATATAAGGCTAAAAGCTTTGCCTGTCTGCAAGGCTTTCCTGTTTATTTTGTAAGGCTTTTCAGTTTTTATCTAAGGAATTTATCTGATTTTCTTTGAGATTTATTCCTTATATTGTAGGGATTATCCTACAAAATAAAGTAGGTAATTTTTCAATAACTCCGGGCAATTCACTGGATTTCCGCTTTCGCGGGAATGACGAATGTACCAGATTCCCCGTCATACCCGCGTAGGCGGGTATCCAGTAATATGGTGCATAATCAATACACCCGTACTTGTTGAGAACTTACTTAAAGTAGGGGTTAACATGTTGAAGAATTAGGAAATTGTGAGGTTGGGGATTGCGTGATCTTGGGTTTTGCGATTTGTTCTGTTAATTTTACTCGATTAGTTCATGTTTTATGGCGTAGCGTGTTAATTCTGCATTGCTTGTCATCCTCATTTTCTCAAAAATACGAGATTTATAGCTGCTGACAGTTTTATCGCTAATGAAAAGGGCCTTTGCAATATCCTTTATCCGCTTTCCTTCAGCAAGCCTAAGCATTACCTGAAACTCGCGATCAGAAAGACTTTCATGAAGCGGTTTTTCATCCTCGGCAAGATAGAACGCCAATCTTTCAGCCAGAGTTGATGTGACATATTTGCCGCCGCTGTATACTTTACGTATAGCTCGTATCAATTCTTTGGGCGCAACCTTTTTTGTCAAATATCCAGAAGCGCCTGCCTTCAATGCCCTCACCGCATACTGTTCTTCCGGGTATATGCTTAGCATAAGGACGGGAAGTTCAGGATTTTCTCTTTTTATTTCGTTTAATATATCCAATCCGCTAAAGTCAGGCATGGCGACATCCAGTACAACAACATCATATTTGTTCTTAGATATCTTGGCTAACACTTCCCGCCCGTTACTTGCTTCATCACTAACAACTATATCGGATGTATCTGAAACAATCTGTATTAACCCTTGCCGAACCACTGCATGATCATCGGCGATGAGAATCCGTATCATTTTGATACTCCTATTTAGCGTCCATCCCTAAATGGTCTTTTTGCCCAAGCCCTGTGTTATGCTCAAAAAATAATCCTCGGAATATTATACATATGCCTGTGGTTATTTTTTTCGCATGCCTTGATCTTGAACAAAAATCCTCATTTATGGATGGACACGGTTTGATTTTTTAAACCGGAATAATTACTATAACCGTTGTCCCTTTATTTCGGACCCCTTTTATCTTCGATTTACCCCCCAAGACATGAGCTCTCTCTTGGATTCCCATGAGCCCAAATGATTTTGGATGGGAAATCTTCTTTTTTGATATCCCTTTCCCATTATCCTTGACTTCAAGCATTAGCTTACCAGCCTTCTTCTTCAAACTAATATTTACCACTGTTGCATTTGCATGACGAGCCACATTCGTCAGGGCTTCTTGAATAATGCGAAAAATGGCGGTGGTATGCTCTTTCTCCAAAACAGTGTCTGCAAGATCTAATGTGACCTTACATTGAACTCTTGTCCGACTTTGAAAATCCCCTGCTTGCCATTCAATAGCTTCAGCAAGACCGAGATCATCCAATATACCTGGTCTTAATTCCGTGATAATCCTTTCCACCGATTCTATTGCCGTATCAAGAAGTTGCTCCATCGACCTTGTTTTTACAATCAATGGTTCTTGATTTTTGGGCAAGCGCTTTTCCAGCCAGAATAAATCCATTTTTAATGCGGTCAGGGCCTGTCCGAGATCATCGTGAACCTCACGGGCAATGCTTGTCCTCTCCTGCTCCCTGGAAGATTGCAAATATGCTGAAAGATCGCGCAACTGTTGGCCTGAAATCTTTAATTCTTCTTCTACCTGCTTGCGTTTAGAGATATCAATAATGTTCCCCATTATAGCAAACCTTCCTTTATATTGGATGCGGGTTGTCATAATTTCACACCAAATAGTTTCCCGGTTTTTTCTGAGCCTTCGAACCTCATATTGTCTGGGAACATATTCTCCCTTTAGCCTTTTAATTGTTCTTTTTTTGAAAGTTTTCCTTTGATTGGGATGGATTAATAATAGGTAATTCTTTCCGAGCAATTCTTCAGGTGTGTAACCGTGTATTTCTGCAAATCGGTTATTAACATATACATATCTTCCGTCCTGATGGATGAAAATGCCTGTTAAGGAGTGCTCTGTAAGTGCTTTGTATTTTTCCTCACTTTCCCGAAGAGCTTCCTCCGAGTACTTACGCTCAACAGATTGTTTTTCTAACTCCTTGACCCTTTGTTCCAATTCATCATGTGTTGATCTTTTAGCCATTTGGCACCCTCCAATTACCAAAAACAAAAAAGCTCAT
>CAZQOH010000203.1:3191-4618 GCA_964594355.1 uncultured Desulfobacterales bacterium | reverse complement strand
CTTCTATACAGGCACTCCATGTTCATATCTTGAACCGATTATTAACTATGTCATTGATAACAAAGAATTTGGTTTTATCAATGCTACCAACGAAGGGGATGCCGTCGCCTTGGCTTGCGGCGCAGTCATGGCCGGTAAGAGAAGTGTTGTCATGTTCCAGAATTCCGGACTTGGTAACGCCTTAAATCCGTTAACATCTCTGAATTATACATTCAAGATTCCGCTGTTGCTTATTATTACCCTGCGCGGTGAACCTGCCGGCCCAAAAGATGAACCGCAGCATGAACTCATGGGGGAAATTACAACGGCTTTGCTGGAAACCATACGAATCGGATGGTCATATTTTCCAGACTCAAGCGACAAAATTTTGGCAGCTCTTGAACATGCAGATGCATTCATGACAGAAGAACGGCTTCCTTTTGCATTTGTCATGCGCAAAGGCGCTGTCGAATCTTATAAACTGAACTCATTCGATAAAACCAGACCCGTACATCATACTGTTTCCCATGCAGAAAACTTCCGCCTCCCGTACAATAAAAGGCCGACCCGCAACGAAGCACTAATAGTTATCCAATCAATTTCAGGTAAAGGAACTGCGGTCATTGCAACAACAGGTTTCAGCGGGCGTGAAATGTATATGCTCGATGACCGCAACAATCAGCTTTACATGGTCGGTTCTATGGGGTGTGCGCTTTCTATTGGAACCGGTATCGCTCTTCACAAACCGGGGCTAAAGGTGATTGTGGTTGACGGCGATGGCGCATTGCTTATGAGAACAGGCGCCATGGCAACAACGTGCACTTGCGCTCCACACAATTTAATTCACATTCTCCTCGATAATGAGGTACACGAGTCAACCGGAGGCCAGAGGACTCTATCCGATAATGTCTCCTTTCCGGTAATCGCAAAGGGTTTTGGATACACCCATGTATTGTCCACCGATATGCTCGCTGAATTTAAAAGCTGCCTGACTCAGGCAATGGAGCAGAATGGGCCTGTCTTTATATATCTCAAAACACGCCCGGGTGTTCCGGCAGGTTTAGGCCGGCCATCGGTTAAACCGGTACAGGTCAAAGAACGATTCATGGAATACCTCGGAAATTTTCAGTAAAAGGAATAATATGTTTAACGTTCGACAAGCGGTGATATTAGGAGCCGGGCTTGGGTTCCGTCTCAGAGGCACACTCGATGACTGTCCCAAAGGATTTTTAAAATTGGGAAACAGACCGATTGTCGAGAAATCGATTGCCAAATTTGTTCGCACCGGAATAACCGATATTGTGATTGTAACCGGCTATTGTCATGAGTTTTATGATCAACTTTCTGAAAAATATCCCTTTGTCCGTACGATACTGAACCCGGATTTTGCAACAACCGGCAGTATGCTGTCTCTTTATACCGCCTCTCAGTATGTTAATAGTGATTTT
>CAZQOH010000203.1:0-3091 GCA_964594355.1 uncultured Desulfobacterales bacterium | reverse complement strand
AGATAGACGATGAAAATCATCTAAATAAAGCCCGTGAAAAGATCTACCCTTTAGTTGAACAAAGAGACTCAGAAATAATTATCTCGAAAAAAGTCGAAAGACATGTTCTGCTCAACCCGGGGCCTGCCACAACGACTGATACGGTTAAATATGCCATGGTTGTTAATGATATCTGCCCTAGGGAAAAAGAGTTTGGAGACCTTGTGGAAGGTATCAGACAGGACCTGGTCAGGGTTGTTCATGGTGCAGAGGTGTATGAAGCCGTGCTTTTTGCTTCATCCGGCACCGGTGCGGTTGAAGCCTGTTTGAGTTCGGTTGTCCCTCATGACAAAGCGGTGCTTATCATCAGCAACGGCGCTTACGGCAAACGGATGCAGCAGATATGTGACGGTTACGGCATATCCCACATCGATTGCAATATAGACTGGGGTGAACATATCGATTGCAACCAGGTTGAAACATTGCTCGAACGGTACCAACAGGATATCTCCCATATTGCACTGGTTCATCACGAGACAACCGTGGGAATTTTAAATGATATAATCACAATTTCCCGTATGGCCGCAAGATTTGGGGTTGAAGTAATTGTAGATGCCATGTCATCGTATGCCGGTATCCCGATCGATATTAAGGATTCCGGAATTCATTATCTTATGGCCTCGACAAATAAATGTATCCAGGGAATGGCAGGGCTCAGTTTTGTTATCTGTAAAAAAGAGTCCCTTGAAAAAACAAAGGAGATCAAACCGCGGAATTTCTATTTTAATCTTTATCAGAACTACTCCTTTTTTACCCAAAAGCATGAAATGCAGTTCACACCGCCGGTCCAGATTTTCTATGCCCTGAGACAGGCGCTCAACGAATATTTTCTGGAAACAGAAAAGAACCGGGAAAAAAGGTATGCCGAAATGTATGAAGTCCTTGAAAATGGCCTGCAAATGCTCGGTTTCCGGTTTCTTGTCGAGAAAAAATATCGTGCCAAGATATTGACGGCAATTATCGAGCCTGAAGATAAAAATTACTGTTTCTTTGAAATGCATGATTTTCTTTATAAGCAGGGTTTTACGATATATCCGGGCAAAGGTGCAATGCAGAACACTTTTCGCTTGGCAAACATGGGTGCCATTACAAAGCATGACATTACAAAATTCCTCGGTCATCTCGAAGAGTATGTGGTTAAAAAAGATATAAAACTCAGATAACCCCAGGCAGATAAAGTATAATTGACCGACTTCAACCTTTTAATTATTGTATTTCTTTGCTTTTACTAGAGTCATTATAAAATCTCGTCTAGTAAACGCTCTAATTTTCAATTCAACTCTTTCTACTAATGTTTTAAATTCTTCTACTGTGTAATCCTTCTTAAATTCATTTTCCATTTTTTGTAATATGTTCAAACCATCTTTTAAAATTTGAATATATAAATTCGTCAAATCCTTAAACAAGAAAATAGTAAAACCAGAATTTCTCAAGTCTGATAATAACTCATGCGGATATTGATCGTGATGATTAGAAGTTTTCCTATATTCAATAACCTCATCAGGTACAGACTCTCGTTCTCTGCACCACTCTAAAATTGCTAAAGTTCCCCCTGGTTTTAAGAAAGAGTAAAAATTATTCCACACTTTTTTTCTTTCATTATCCGGAATATACAATAATGTTTCTCGAGTCCATATTAAATCAAAATGGTTTTTGTTAAATTCTGCAAAACGTAAATCACCTTGAATAAATTCAACTTTTTTAGATTCATCTGATGTCTGTCGTTCTTTACAAATATCTACCATATCTTGTGCTAAATCTAAACCTATCACCTGAGCACCAAAATACTTATTAAAATAATGGGTAGTTGCTCCTAATCCACTGCCAACTTCTAATACATTTTCTATGTTATCTAATTCTAATGTTTTAAATAAAAGATCCAACACTTCATAACCACCAGGACTATGAAACCCTCTTCCATAATATTTCTCCGAACATAAAATACTTTTTCTTGAATATCTATTCTTCATTGCTATCCTCCATATCCTTGTATATATTCTGCATCATATAACAGTAACCAAGCTTAACAACTCTTATTCTATGCATACTCTCTGTGCAATTTCTTTCATTGAACGTTCACGCACATTTCCAAATAAGCCTCTACTTTTTTTCAGTGCCAAGAGGGATGGGTAGCTTGGAAACGCATTGACAGTACCACTTATTGTAGTTATACTGCAGCCGTAGTAGTCCATGGGATCTGGAAAATTCGTATTAGCAGCATGATCTTATTAAAGTAGATTAAGGTTTAATTAATCTTGTATATTTAATCCCATATCCCAGAAACCTATCTCAAGAGAAGTAGCTTGACGAAAGGTCTTAACCAGACTCTCAAATCGGCCTGCCCCCATGCGGGATGCTGCTAACTTGTCTAAATTAAGTACCGCAGCCTTTGCTACATTTTGAAACTCTTCACCTGAATACATTTCAATCCAATCCTTATAGGGGTTTCCTTCAAGTTTAGTTTTTGGATCATTCACCAGATTTTCACCAATTACAGCGTAACCGATAACGCACGGAGCAAGCGCTACATGCAAATCTAAAACGTCACCAGCAAGTCCACGTTCTAAAACGTAACGGGTATATGCCATATTCGCTCTGGCTTCGTTTTTAAGCTCCATTTCTTGCTCGGTTAGTCTCCAGCCAGCACAATATTTTACGTGGAGCTCCATTTCATAATTGATAATGGCATTAAGAGTTGAGGCAGCTGCTCGCATATCGGCAAGCGTGTCAGCTTTATAAACCGCAAGGGCCCAGGCCCGAGAGAAGTGAATAAGAAAGAGATAATCTTGTTCCAAATAGTGTCGGAAACTCTGTTCAGGTAAAGTCGCATCACCGATACGTTGAACAAATTCATGGTTGCAATAACCAGCCCATTCGTCGGCACAAGCCGAACGAAGCCTCCCGAACAATGTGTTTGGATCGTTGAAACTATCAACGTCTTTTGTCATTATATGTTCCTTTTCTTTTCATTTACATCAGTGCAGCAAACATCGTTTATTAAACCGACTCTTTTTATTAATATGTAAATTGCAGGACTGCACCATGCTTGCCA
>CAZQOH010000202.1:0-4623 GCA_964594355.1 uncultured Desulfobacterales bacterium | reverse complement strand
CCGCTTCACGCTGTAAATGTTCTTCTTTGCAAATATCTTCTTTTATGCCCTGATGTTGCTCCCCATGTAGACGATTGGGTATCCTATAAAGATTTTAAGAATGCAGCCCCTTTTGTAGATGGATTTTCAAACAATGCAGAGAAACCGATTGCCAAAATTTTTTCGAACAGACTCAATGAACTCAATAAGGCATGTAAAAAGCTGGGAGGACGACCTCCTGACCTTGATCTTGCCTATGATATTACAATGCGGTTCGATTCCCTTCCAAAGGTTCCTGTTTTCCTGCTATTTAACGATGAAGATGATGAATTTCCAGCCCAATGCTCTGTGCTTTTCGAAAGACGTGCAGCAAAATATCTTGATATGGAATGTCTTGCTATTATCGGATGGCTTCTTTCAGACTATCTAAAACTGGCTGATGGAGGTAGGTATTTAACCATAATGTGAGACCTTTATGACAAGCTATAAAAACTGTAGGCCACAAAGACACTAAGTCACCAAAATTACATAATAATTTGTTTTTATTTATTATATTCTCTTCACTATATAATGCCTGAACGAAAACTCCCGTTCAGGCAAAAATCCGAATATCGAAACTCGAAACTCGAAACAATATCGAATATCAAATTTTTCAATGTTCAAAACAAAAGCCTCGGTATTCGGTTGTTTAGAGCATTTGAACATTCGAATTTAGAATTTGTTTCGGATTTCGTAATTCGGATTTCGAATTTCAAAATTCAAAAATTGAGGGTTTTCGTTCAGGCATTATTTATATTATCTTTGTGCCTTGGTGCCTTAGTGGCTGAATAGTTGAGATTGATTTACACCCTATTGATCATGGATGCCATATACCCCGCTCCAAACCCGTTATCTATATTTACTACGGCAACGTTTGAACTGCAGCTGTTTAACATGGCAAAAAGGGCTGTTAAACCGCCAAAACTAGTACCATAACCTATGCTTGTGGGAACGGCGATTATTGGACGACTTACCATGCCGGCAACAACGCTGGGAAGCGCTCCTTCCATCCCTGCAACAACAATAAGAACAGATGCCTGGGTAAGTAGCCTTTTATGATCAAACAACCTATGTATACCGGCAACCCCGACATCAAAAACCGATTCAACATCGTTTCCCATGGCTTTTGCAGTAAGAAACGCCTCTTTTGCAACTGGTATGTCTGAAGTACCGGCTGAAAGCACAAGTATCGTCCCTTTCCCGGCTTGTGGATTCTTGATTTCTCCCCAGATTACCATTTTTGCATCACTGTGATATTCAGCGTCCGCAAAGCGAGATATAACCTTATCGGCCTTTTGTTCTTTAATACGAGTGACCAAAACAATATTTTCCTGGAGCATCATCTTTTCCATGATACCAATAATTTGATCTGCGGTCTTTTTCTGACCAAAAATGACCTCGGGAAACCCTTTGCGTAAGGATCGGTGATGATCGATATGCGCAAAATCGATGTCTTCGAATGAAATATGCATAAGCTTTTTGCCGGCAGCTTCAACTGATGTCTTTCCTGCGGCAACAGAGCGAAGGAGCTGATGTAAGGATTCTAAATTCATAACTTTACCTTGATGTTTATTTATTCAGCACTCTTTTCAATCTTATTTAACTTTCCCTGTATGGCTGCTATTTTACTTTCCAAATCCTCCCTTATTTGTATCAATAGCTTTATATAACTTCTCCGTTCTTTTTTAAGTCTGAGATCGAGTGCTCTTTGGTCTATTTCGCCGGTCGGCTGAGAAGAAATTTCCCTTTTGATTCTCTTTATCTCCTTATCTGTTTCATCGACGGTTTCGATGAGCTTTACAAGTTCATTGTTTGCACTATTGACAGCCCCTGCGAGTTTAGCCAAATCTTGCTTAAATCTTTCATCAATACCCTTTACCTTAGATTTAACATTTTGCAAATCCTTTCGGATGGGGTTTAGTGTTTTATCTAATTTACCAAGAGTCTTATCAAGGGCCGCATCAATATCCTTATCGAGGTCATATTTGCTCGTATTTAACGATTTTATATTCTTATTGGTTTTATCTATTCTCTTTTCTGTTTTTTTCAGATTAGTTTTCAAAGAAGAAAATTTCTTTTCGATGCCCAAAATCTTTTTATCTAGCAAATCTTCCAATTTTGCCTGTTTAATTGACAAGATGGAAAAACGCGACTCCAAATCCTTTGACAGCTTTACAACCCCCGTAGACTCTTTGTAAGAGATTTTATCGAGTCTATTTTTAAAATCAAAATAAACAACGGCGAGTACGGCGCCAATGATCAAGGGGATGAGTAGGGCAAAAAGTGTAATTCTCTTGGCTAACTTTTCTATCCGCGAATCCTTTGTTTCATCTTGCAAAAGGGCATCCGGACTCTCTTCATCAATACTAAATTTGAAATCTGAATCTCCATCACTCATTTTATCTATTCCCATTCAACGGTACTAGGCGGTTTTGAGCTTATATCATAGACAACTCTGTTTACGCCGTTTACCTCATTAATTATCCGGTTTGAAATTTTGCCTAAAAGTTTATGCGGCAGCCTGGCCCAATCTGCCGTCATTGCATCCTTACTTGTCACCGCTCTAACGGCTACTATGTTTTCATATGTTCGTTTGTCTCCCATGACTCCCACACTTTTAATGGGCAACAAAACAGCGAATGACTGCCACAATTTCTTATAATATCGATTCTTTTTAATTTCTTCAAGTAAAACAGCATCAACTTCCCTTAAAATAGAAAGACGTCTTTGAGTTATTTCACCAATTATCCGGATTGCAAGGCCAGGTCCAGGAAAGGGTTGACGCCATATCAACTCATCCGGAAGCCCTAATTCCTTACCCAGGAGACGGACCTCATCTTTGAATAGATATCTTAAGGGTTCCACAAGTTTTAACTTCATTTTTTTTGGAAGACCCCCTACGTTGTGATGGGATTTGATAACCGATGTGGGACCTCCAAAAGCGGAAACTGATTCAATAACATCTGGATATAGGGTTCCTTGAGCTAAAAAATCGGCCCCCTTGATCTTTTTTGCTTCAGCCTCAAATACTTCCATGAAGATTCCGCCGATAATTTTTCTCTTTTCTTCCGGATCACTTACACCGGCCAGACCTTTCAAAAACCTAGTTGTTGAGCTTACAAAGCGTACGTTTATATGAAGATGTTGTTTTAAGGTTTGTTTTACCTTTTTTGCCTCATCCTTTCGAAGAAGACCGTTATCTACAAAGATACAAGCAAGGTTTTTTCCTATTGCTTTGTGAATAAGCAGGGCGGCAACTGACGAATCTACACCGCCGCTTATACCAAGAATTACTTTTTTGCCCTTAACGGTTTCTTTAATTTGATTGATGGAATCTTTTGCAAAAGATTTCATGTTCCATGTACGTTTACATCCGCATGCTTGAAAAAGAAAGTTGCGGAGCATCTTTTTACCCTGAAATGTATGGTGAACTTCAGGGTGGAACTGTAGCCCATAAAGATTCTTTTTACTATTCACCGTTGCAGCGATATTGGTGTTTTCAGTTGAAGCCGTTGTCTTAAACCCACGCGGCAGTTTTACTATGGAATCACCATGACTCATCCAGCATTCTGTGTTCGTATTCACGCCCTTAAAAAGACCCTCATGGTTTTTTATATAAAGTGTCGCAAACCCGTATTCACGTTTGTCTGCTCTTTTGACGATTCCTCCGAGTGCGCCAATCATAAACTGCATACCGTAGCAGATCCCAAGCACGGGAATTCCAAGATCAAAAACTGCTTTGTTAATCTTGGGGCTATGTTTTTCATAAATGCTTGAAGGTCCGCCAGATAGTATTATCCCTTTTGGATTAAGCTTCTTTATATATTCAATATTGACATCAGGCGTCTCTATCTGACAGTATACCCTGCTTTCACGCACACGGCGTGCAATAAGTTGGTTATACTGTGAACCAAAGTCAATTATGAGTATCATAGATATCCTGAGACCTTTGCAAAACGCCTTCTTTTGCTCAATTAGGGTGTAATACACTTAAACAATTTGCGAAATTATACTGAATATGTTAAACACGGCACAAAATGTCAACTTAATTTTGTTACAGGAGGAACTTAATCATATGTATGAAAGTGGTGATTTAAGAAAGGGCCTCAAAATCGAGATGGATGGGGATCCCTATGTAATTGTACAGTTTGAGTTTGTCAAACCCGGCAAGGGACAAGCCCTGTACAAGTGTAAACTAAAGAACATGCTGACAGGTGCTCAATTTGACAGAACATTCAGATCCGGTGAAAAATTCAACGAGTCAAATCTGGAAGAGTATGAAATGGAATATTTATATTCAGATGGAAACAGTTACTGTTTTATGAATACATCCACATATGACCAGGAGTTCCTCACTGAAGATCAAATAACTGAGTCTAAAGCTTTTTTAAAAGAGAATACCGTCTGCAACATTCTTTTTTTTAAGGAAAAACCCATAGGAGTCTCTTTACCCAATTTTGTTGATCTAAAAATTGTCGAAGTTGATCCCTGGGTTAAAGGTGATACAACTTCAGGCAGCACAAAACCGGCAACACTTGAAACAGGATATATCGTACAGGTTCCGCCCTTTGTTGAGGAAGGGGAATTAATTCGAATTGACACCAG
>CAZQOH010000201.1:0-4663 GCA_964594355.1 uncultured Desulfobacterales bacterium | reverse complement strand
ACCCTCTCTTATTTTAATGCCTGATTTGTCCAAAACCTTTTGAAGACATACACTATTGGAGGTCACAAATTGTGACCTCCAATTTTTGAGTTCCTCTTTTGTAAGCTCAAACATAAAGTCAGGCGGAAAACGTTTAATGTTTCTTCTAACAGCCTGTTTTAAAACCTTTGTTTCAACACCGTAAAGTGTTGCAAGATCCCTGTCCAGCATTATTTTTGCTCCACGGATCAGATATATTTTACCGGCAATTGTTTCGACAGATACAATATCAGACATAATAAATCCTTTTAAAACTATCTACTACGCTACAAGCCTTTCGTTTAAATCCTCTAAGATGATATTTAACTCATTCCCAAATAACTGATAAAATTTTCCAAGACCACCCTCCTGTACAAATGGTGAATACTCAAAGTCATCTGTATCTATGGACAGATTCCCTGCGATGTGATCTTTTATCATTTCAAGCCAGAGAAGCTGCTCTTCATCAAATTTTTTCTCCTGTTGTGCCAGCCAAGCTTTAAAATTCGCATCCACCTTTTCCGGAAACGGCACAAGCTCATTTTCCTGTTCAAGAGCATAGCGAACAAGTGATACAAGATCTGTCATAATCCGTGCGCCGTTTGCGCCCCGAACTTTTGATTTTTCAAGAGCAGCATAGGCTGCCCATAGATTATCCTCTGTCCAGTGATGAGGCGGCTTTTTGATGGTATCTGCAAGCTCTTTTATATTCTCAAACTTCAAAGGAGACTTGTGTGGCCGGGAATAAAGAATCTGCAGGGCAGTGATTTCATCCCTGTTATCCTCTATAAACTGTTTAAAGGACTCTACCATGCCTTTTGCTTTTTCAAGAGCTTCTGCACTGAAGGCTGCTTCTATCACTGCATCCGAACTGACAGTATCAATAATCTGCTCATTCTTTTTCTTTATCTCAAGTAACAGATTCCTGAAATCCGGATTATACAACGGTTTGACGACATCTTTTATCATGCCATCTGCTGCCTGTTTTATGTCTTCTTCAGTAGGCGCCTCTTCTTTGCCTGCCTCGCTAAGCTTGGCGCAGGCAAGTTCCACATGTTTGTCAGGATTAAGGGCATTTACTATACCAGATACAAGGCCGCCCAGGCTCTTACCGCCTGTATGCTTTATGATTTTTTCTTCATCTTCTTCTGAAATATTTTTATTGATACGCGCAATACGGGCAGCAACCGATGAGATAACATTTGGATCTGTGTTTCCAAGACTTACAGCCTGGAGAAGTTTTTCAAAAGAGACTGATTTTTTCCGGTCCATGGGCTTTGAGTCTGTTTTGTCCCGCTCGCACACACCGACAGCATCCACAATAATATAATGATCCTTTGCGTTGGCATCCGGTGTAACGGACTTTAGATCATCTTTATTTATAACTCGCACACCCCGGCCTTTCATTTGTTCGAAAAAACTGCGGGATTTTACACTGCGCATGAACATCACAACTTCAAGGGGCTTTATATCTGTGCCTGTGGCTATCATGTCCACTGTAACGGCAATCCTGGGATTATAACTATTTCTGAATTCTGCAATAAGATCTTCAGGTTTTTTGCCGATTGTCTTGTAAGTAATTTTCTGAGCAAATTCATTACCCTTTGCAAATTCCTCGCGCACTATTTTAACAATGTCTTCAGCATGGCTGTCGTCTTTTGAAAAAATCAGGGTCTTTGGAACCTCTGTGCGGCCGGGAAAAATCTCTGTAAAGAGCTTGTCCCGAAACGTTCGGACAACAGTGCGGATCTGGTCTATTGCAACCACATCACGATCAAGTTTGTTTGCATCATATTCAAGATCTTCATCCAGCTGTTCCCAGCGGATTTCTCTGGTTTCCCTGTCACGGACATCAACATAATAGCCGGACTCCACATTTGATCCCTGCTCTGTAATTTGTGTCCGGATGCGGTAAACATCATAATTAACATTCACACCATCCGCCACAGCCTCCTCATGCCCGTATTCCATGACGAGGTTTTGATTAAAAAAACCAAAGGTCTGTTTGCTGGGTGTTGCAGTAAGACCGATAATATACCCATCAAAATAATCAAGCACCTGACGCCAGAGATTATAAATGGAGCGGTGACATTCATCTGTGATGATAAAATCAAAAGTCTCAATGGGAATGGCCGGGTTGTATTCTATGGGCGGCACCTCATCATAGACATTCTCAAGACCATTAACAGATTCTTCCTCATCAACTTCCGGAAGATCCTCTCCCCTGAGCATGGAGTAAAGACGCTGGATGGTACATATGCAGACCCGTGAGGTTTTATCCAGATTGTTTGAAGTAAGGCGCTGGACAATATATTCTTCGCTGAATTTATAGTTGTTATAGGGCGAAACATACTGTTGGAATTCTTTAAGAGTCTGTTTGCCCAGATTGCCTCGATCAACAAGAAAAAGAACTCGGCGAGCCTTTGCAAACTTGATAAGCCTATAGATAAAATTGATGGCTGTAAATGTTTTGCCAGAACCTGTGGCCATCTGGATAAGAGCACGAGGCCGGTTTTCCGCAAGAGACTTTTCCAGATTTTTTACAGCTATGATTTGTGCAGGCCATAAACCGCCTGCTTGCGCGCCGCGCGCAGGCAAGTCCTCTATGAGCTCGGGCATATGTTTGAGACGCTGGCTTAAAGTGGAGGGTTTGCCAAAAGGTTTCTGCTTGTCAGCTATTTGTTCCTGAGGGACGGGTGTGTCATCATTAAGCCACTCTTCAAAAGTTTCTGGGCGATGAAAAGAAAAAATATCCCTGGAACGTGGAACAGGATCAAGATCACTTGTAAAACGGGTTTCAACACCTGTGGACTGATAACAGAAAGGAAGGGGCCTGTACCATGCAGGAAGATCTTCAGGCAGACCGGTTTTGTATTTGTCTGACTGGATTTCAACACCGGTGAGGGTATTGCCGACTTTTTTTGCCTCAATAATCCCTGCTGCCTTTCCATCCACATACAAAAGATAATCTGCATAGCCGTGGCCCTTATCTAAGGGGAACTCCCTGATTGCAATGTCTTTTTTTGCATGGATGTTGACATTACTAGCATCCTGGACATCCCAGCCGGACTTATCCAGCATTTTGTCGATGGTTTTTCGAGCTTCTTGTTCAGGAGTTAGGGGCATTATAGAATTGAAAATTTAAGGGTTTATTGTGTGGTGTAATTTTTCTCTTCCTATTTTTTGCCAACCAGGCCACTCGTAAATAACACCAAACATATATTTAAAAATATACACCTTTTTATACTCTGATTCTTGAAGAAGTTTGTTTAGCTTATAATATGATCTAAGTTCGTACTCAATTCGCATTGGCATTGTTTGGGACAACCTGTGACCACTGATAACAAGCAGCCACAATTCATCAATTGCACTGTCTTTATAGTTTAACAGCTTAGGCTTAATAACATTTATCAATCCATCTTCTTCTAAACCAATAAATGAAGCGTTTTTATTCCAATCCCAAGTTATGTAAATACCAACCTTTCTTATTTCAAATTTTATCAAATATTTTTTTAGTATTGGATGTCTTAAATCGGGCTCAATTTTTGTCCTATCTGTTTTTACACTCTCAAGAGATAACTCTATAATCTCACTGACAAATGATTTGTATTGCGATTTTGTTGGTAATTCTAAATCCTTAAAGAAGAGAATACCATGCGTATTTTTTAGTTCATAATATTTTTCAACTTCCTCCATGATGAGCTTCTGAAGTATCTGCCACCCTTCCTCAATGGCTCGTCTTGGTATATCTTTTTTATCTTTTAATGCTGAATGATATTCTGTTACTTCGATGCCAAATTTTTTACCCCCAAATCTAACTGTAAAGTCAGGGGCTTCAGAAGACTCTATTATTTCAGGCGTATTTCCAAATATTTTAAAAAATTCATCAAGATAAAAGCGTTCAATGTCTTTTTGCTTATTCACCACACATAATCCAGTGATTTCGGGGATGTAGTTGAATTCGTTTACTTATTCATCTACCTGTTCACCATTTTTGATACTGCTGATGTTGAAACACATGTGTTTCTGGCAATTTCTGCTATGTGTTTTTTCTGTGGTCCATAAATAAATGAACTAGGGAGTGTCTCTGACTGATTGGACTTATTTTTCTTTAGCCGATAAAGAGTCATGGTCCAGTTGAAGGTTAAAAGGAGTAGAGCATGTTTTTGACCTATAAATCCCCATACCCATTTGATTTGCTAAAATGAAAGTTTTAGTTGGAGGCTTAGTGATGTGGAAGATTATGAACTCAGGAATGAATGTGAGTTCGAAAATGTATTGAATTTTTTAGCAAATCACAAAGTTATCATAAACTGTGAGATATGCATTTGTCAAATATTATTCGTTTTCAATAACCCGGGCCACATGGCTGCCGCATTTGGTGCAGTTGCCACGCAGCACTAGCATGCCGGACTCTACCTTGCCGGACAGGTTGCCTATGGAAGACGTTTTTCTGCAATGACCACACCAGACATTATTCAAGAGCCGAATGCGGATATCGCCGGCGATGGCCTCCCAGATTGTTTTCGCTTTAGGTGTAAATGAACCATTCAAGTTGGCAAATTCTTCATCCATCAGAATAATACCTATGGGACATTCTATAATCCTTATGTCAAGAGAATTCATTAAAATTTATTTAGTCTAA
>CAZQOH010000200.1:3085-4678 GCA_964594355.1 uncultured Desulfobacterales bacterium | reverse complement strand
CCTTGAACTTGAACAAAATTGAGCATTTTTGAAAGGTCTCAGGTTGTAAGCCCTTTTTTAATTGTTTACTGCATTTGTTCAACAGGCAATCGGCTGGCCGTTTATTAGCGTTAAAACCGAAGCAAGCTTTTGACGCCCCACCATAGTTTCTCCGGCAGTATCCTGATATTCGAACTCCCCTTCCATAAGTTCCAACACGGCGATGTCCCCAACTGTCCCTTCACGCAGAGTCCCAAGATCATCACGTCCGATGGCTCGTGCCGGGCTCACCGTAGACGCTTCGATGACAGCCGCTAACGAAACGCCAAGATTGAGCAGCTTTGACATGGTTGTCGGCAAGTCATAGGCTGGTCCGTTTATGCTAAGGCAGTGGATGTCGGAGCTTATTGTGTCGGGGAGGAAACCCTGAGCAATGGCTTGTCTGGCAGACTCAAAAGTGAAGCTTCCCATTCCATGACCGATATCTATGATAATCCCTCGTTTCCTAGCTTCCCAAAGCTCCGGGAGAATTTCTCCTTGACTATTGATGGGTCCATTTGGATTCCCCCGAAATACATGGGTTAAGATATCTCCTGACCGAAGCAGCGGCAGAATCTCCGATTGTGTCGGCGGCGGATCTTCGGTGTGTATCATGACCGGTTTCCCTATAGTTTCTGCAACTTTTATTGCCAGGTACACTGGGGCAAGCCCTTGATCTTCACTGGTCGACAAACCGACACGCGCTTTTATCCCCAAAATCAGATCACTGTTTTCCTCCGCCGTTCGTACCGCCGCCGGGATGTCAGCCAACCTGAGATCAAAGAGTTCACCTACCATCACATCCTTTGAGAAGGCAAATATACCTGGAAATGAGAGATTCAGAAATGCCAGAATCCTTGCCCGTGAGCGTTTAATGATATGTTCTCTGAACCCAGGAAAGTTTCCAGCCCCGGCGCTTCCGGTATCTACGAACGTAGTTACTCCGGTCCTCGCACATAGCTGATCGGCATCAACCCCGAGGGACGTGCCCCCTTGGTAAACATGGGTATGCAGGTCTATCAAGCCGGGGATCACGAGCTTCCCGGATACGTCTATTACCTTTTCGGTTTCAGATTCGGAGATGTCAGTCGCTACAGATATGATCTTTCCATTCTTTATTGCAAGATCCATTTCACCATCAACCCCTTGAGACGGATCAATAACCCGACCACCTTTGAGTAGTATGTCACAATTCAAATCGGTTCTCCTGCTGCTGTGAAACACAGCGGAACAGAGGTATTTGGATCACCTTCACCATCAATCATAAAAAAATTCATTTGTGGTACATCCACAATTTCTGTTTTTTTCACAGATGCCTTGTATAGGTGTTTTAGCTCCTTTTTGTAATCTATCTTCATCATCAAATCCTCAATAATAATATTTTCTCTTGTCCTTTTATGTTTTCATATCATATGAAGCAATACGCTGCAAACACACATAGCTGGAAATTGATCCCGATTCTATCTATATATTCCTCTTTTAATGATTTCATATCTGCTCTTTAAAAAACCTATTACAGCCTATTCGGCAGGCATATAACCTTCGGCAGACTGTCTCTTTCTAAACTTTTTCATT
>CAZQOH010000200.1:0-2985 GCA_964594355.1 uncultured Desulfobacterales bacterium | reverse complement strand
TCGGCGTTTTTTGACTTCGAATTTGAGTTCCTGAAAGCGTTCAAGTCCCAGAAGTTCGCGCACTTGGGCCAGGAACCTGAATCTTTCAATTGCAAGTATGGCGTGAGCATCCTGTAATTTTTTAAAACGGTCCATGCTTGCTGATGTAGTAAAAGCGTTGCTGTCGAGAATTTCCTCCAATTCAAGCCGTTCCTTTGCCACCTGGCTGCGAAGATCGATCATCTTGCGTCGGTGTTGTAGATGCATGGTGTTCAGTTTTTCCTTTTCCTGCAGGGTCAGGGCGAGTTTATCCGCCACCTTAGGCACTTTCCACCATTTTCCATGTGGTATTCCCATGTTCCCTTTTCCATGACCCGATCCTTTTGAACCGAAACCGGCATCTCTTGCCATACCAATGCCGGATAATGCAAATACAAAAACCAAAGTTAATAATGTTGCTTTTTTCATAAAAACCTCCCTTTGTTATTAATGGTTTAAATTAGACAGGATATACTCCAATCAAATAAAAAAATAAGTACAAGTTCAGCCACCAAGGCACCAAGGCACAAAGAAGAGATATTAATTTAACATTAAAAAAACAATCGACTCTATACGGAATTGGACTCTTCTTCCATGGGAGTAATAAATTCCAGAAATTCATCATCAAAGTAGCTGTTGGAAGTAACGGCGATGTCCAAGTAATATTCCGGCAGGGCTGATTCCTCTAATATGTCCTCCAAAAGATACAGATCCTCTTCCGTTTCCATGGTTAATCTTGTGGTTATCTGTTTTGATGAATCAGTAAACAACTGGAAGCCAATGAGACACATGATGATTAAAATCATTGAAAATCCTGCTGTAAATACAGGTCTTCGGAAAATATAATACCGAGATTTTTGTAAAAAAAGTACCGGTTTTTGACGTGGCAAGGGTGCAAAACCTTTTGCCGTTTTCCCAAGATTTTCAAGCTCAGACATGAGAGCTATTTTTTTCTCTTGGCAAATCGGACATGCCTGAAGATGACTTTTTATGTCTTCCGGCAAATCATTTTCATCTACCAGTGATACAAGAATATTATCTTCATTCAGATGCATGCTTTTGTCTTTCATGATAGGCTTCCTCTCAAAGGTCACTCAGAAGTGACCTGAGTCCGGGAGCTCCTTTAAACTTTTTCAGGGCTCTATATAAATGTGTTTTGACGGTGCTTTCGTTATTTTTCAACGTTTCTGCAATTTCCCTGATCCCAAGTTGATCAACATAACGCAATATAAAGACCTCCCTTTCTTTTCGGGACAATTGTCGTGTCAAGTTATAAAATTGATCCCAGAATTCTTTTCCCATAATACGATCTAAGCCTGTATTTGACTCGCCTGACTGCTCAGCCTTCTCATCTATTGTTGTAGTGCTAAAAAATGACAACAACTTCTTTTTTCGATAAAAATCCTTCACACGATTTAAGGCAATACTATAGAGCCATGCCTTGAAACGGGATGGATCCTTTAAACTGTTGAGGTTTTTTGACATCTTTATAAATATTTCCTGGGTCAGGTCTTCTGCATCCATCCGGGAACCGGTTCTGTAATATACCATACGGAAAATCCCTTTATGAAAAAGAATTGCCAGTTCTTCCATTGATGCCCTGTCACCGGACTTGGCATTTCCTACCAAATTAATAAGATTATGAATGGGATCTTTTACCAACTCTGAACTCCATCTCCACCCTCTATTATCTATGACGACAATTCAGATGATTTTGTTTACAAAAAAATAAAAACTTGTAACAATTCACCACATAAAAAATATTTGACAGGATAACAGGATATTATTCTAGAATTATAGACTATTTCTGTAGTATTGTTTTTGTTTTTGAACAAGAATGATGGTTTCGTAAAAAGTATAATTTGCTCGCTCTGTGACCATTTTTGGGATTCCTGAAAAGCTTCTCTAAATTGCAAGAACTCGGGCTATCGCCCTCAAACAGCTTGCAATTTTTAACGTTCAGCTTTTCATGAATCTTTTTCCAAAAATGCTCAATCTCGCTCACAAATGATTTTTTACGAGTTTATCAAGAATAATATAAAAATAATCAATTGCAGGATTCAACTTACTGATAAACAGGATTCTTAAAATAGTTTCTAAATCAAGTTAATCCTGCCTGCCCCGTTAAATTTATTTTTATTTAACTGGGGTTAATCCTGTCTAAAATGGAAGATCGAACGCAAGACTAATGGTTATTTCTTTTGTTCCATTGGATGGAAGCTGCAAGGTAAGTTTGTAACGCATTTACCGCAGACATGAGTTGTCTCCTTAAGACCAGCCAGAGCTTTGGTGTTTTTCAAATTGAACTTTAGGCGGGTAAAGCAACCGTGACGATCAATCCCCTCTTTATTCAAGGCGCCAACTGGACATCGTTTCAGACATTTCAGGCACTCTTCACCGGCCTTGTGAAGACAAAGCTCCCGGGATTTAACAATGGAACTATCTCCCAGATCGTCATCGGTAACCAGGCTGCCAAGACGACCTGCACATCCTGAGGGAGTGATTAACTGAGCGTTGACACCGAAGCGCCCAAGCCCGGATATATGAGCCAGATGTTTGTGGGACCATCCGGCAACCAGTTTAACAGCATCAAAGTTGTGGGTGGCAGGGGTGATGGCTGACTTATAGCCTCGCTCGATCAGATATTCTTTGATCCTTTCAGCGAGAACCCCGATAAGGTCATTCGTCCCTTCATAAGCCAGGCCCCAGTTGCGGCAAGGAAATTTGCCGATGCTATTTTCCTCAATGAGTTCCTTAATAAATGGAATAAAAAAGACAATTACAGTTTTGGCCGATGGCATTAGTTCCCATGGCAATATATGTTCATCAGAGGCGATTTTCGGAAGGATTTTAAAACGGTCATCTGCTTTAGCCGTCGCTAAAAGTGGTTTACGCCACCAATTTCGTACATCTACTTTTAAAGGATAAGAAGATACAAACTCTTCAACTAATACTCTAAGATCCTCT
>CAZQOH010000199.1:0-4678 GCA_964594355.1 uncultured Desulfobacterales bacterium | reverse complement strand
GGATTTTATTTTTCTCTCACAGAGCGCACAGAGTTCTCAGAGTTCTTGATCTGAATCGCTGAGGGGGCGATTCAGATCAAACTGACATCCAGCTATCGCTGGAGATGTTGATATGATACAATCTATTCTGTTGCTATTCAACTGTCTATGGCCTCGGATTCTATTTGCCACGCAAGTGGCTGAGAATTTTGTCTGATTTTTCCTCTCAAAAAATCAGACAAATTATTTATCTCTCTGTGATCTCTGTGAACTCAAGCGACCATAGAGAGCGGGCGAGAACAAAACTATAATGTAACAGTAAAATGACTACATCTTTCAAACTATCAGCAACCGTTACATGTGACGTACTCATTATTGGTGCAGGAGGTGCGGGACTGAGATGTGCGGCTGAAATCCTCGAAAAAAAGCCTGAAACCCAAATAATTGCGCTGACTAAGGTCGCTCACCCCCAAAAATCCCACACTTCTACCGCGCAGGGGGGCTTAGCAGCGGTGGACCCCGAGGACCCGGTGGACAAACCTATTTATCACATGTTCGATACCTGGAAAGGCTCCGACTGTACCGCAGATCAGAACATCATCAAGAAAATTTGTGAGTCCGCATGGGAACAGATAATATGGCTTGAAAATCGAGGTATGCATTTCAGCAGAGATCAAAACGGGCGATTCAGCAAACGGACATTTGGTGGACACACGATCAACTTCGGGGAGGCTTCGGCGTATCGTGCGGTCTTTGAATCCGATCGCACCGGAAAAGGAATAATGGATACGGCTTGGGGAGAATCTCTCAAGCGAGGCATTACCTTTTTTAACCAGTGTTTGGCAACGGAATTGTTGTTTCACCAAAGTAGATGTGTCGGCGCAATAATATTCAAACTTAAACAGGGGGAGTTTGTTCGTATTCTGTCAAAGACAATAGTTTTGGCAACCGGCGGCTGTGGTCAGATATTTCAAATTACGACGAACTGCCGGCAAAATACCGGAGACGGTCTTGCCTTGATTCTTCAGGCGGGGCTACCTGTAATGGATCCTGAGGCTGTTCAGTTTCATCCCACCGGTATTGTCGGTCCCGGCATTTTGGCCAGCGAAACGTTGAGGTCGGTAGGAGGCATTCTGCGAAACAGAGATTTGGAACCGTTCACGGAACAATATGCTCCGAAAATGAAGGATTTAGCCCCCCGTGATCTCGTGGCCCGGGCAATGGAAACAGAAATCCGGAAGGGAAGCGGGGTATACAACCATGATCACAATATTGAGCATGTCTGGATTGATCTCCGACATCTTCCGGATTCAGTCCATAATCAGCAGATCCCTGAGGTGACGTCCTTCTTTAAACGGTACGTAAATGTAGACCCGAAAACCGACCTCTGTCCGGTGCGACCAAGCAACCATTATCACATGGGAGGAATACCCACGAACGAATACGGCGAAGTTCAGAACGCTGAAGGTCAGGTCATTCCTGGTTTGTATGCGGTGGGTGAATGCGCCGCAGCCAGCTTCCACGGATTTAACCGCCTGGGCACGAATTCCATATTAGAACTCATCACCATGGGTAAATTTGCAGCAGATCGAATACTGGAACACCTGGCTGGTCCTTCACCCGATGACACCGATACTTCGGAAGTCTCCACTTTTTCTAATTTTAACGACTATTTCAACGCACAGGGGTCGGGCAGTATCGGAAAAATTCGAGCGGCCCTGAAAAGTACCATGACCGAACATCTTTCGGTTTTCAGGACAGAACAGGATATCTTAAAGGCCATCGAAAACCTGAAAGAATTAAAGGGAGTTGCCGGCCGAATATATTTATCTTGTAAAAGTCTATCCATGAATCCGGAACTCCTCTACCGCTGGGAGTTGGGTAATCTTCTTTCAATTGCCATGGTTATTGCCAAGACCGCGCTTGCCCGCAAGGAATCCAGAGGGGCCCACTATCGGGATGATTATCCTGTACGAAAAGATGAGTTCAATTACCATAGTCTCGTCACCATGACAGATTACGGAGATGTCAGGCTCGAGAAAAGGCCCGTGGATATGAGTATCTATGGGGCCGGTGGTTTAAATCAAGAGAAATTCGACATGATTCAAAGGAAGTACTGATAAAGTGGATACCAAGCAACAAACCTATTTGTTGATGCTAAATATTCGCCGTTACGACCCTGAAACAAAACACTCCTGGGTGCAGGAATATCAAATTGAGGCCGGAAGAATTCAGCGTTTTGTCGATCTATTTAAAATAATCAACGAAGAAAAAGATCCGACCCTGGCCTGGAATTCATCGTGTGAACACGGGCAGTGCGGTACTTGCTCAGTCAAGGTCAATGGTAAACCCCTGCTGGCTTGTGAACTGTTGGTTCAAAATGCCGTGGCCGATTTCAAAACTACCACTTTTTCCATTGAACCTCTGGATATTGCGCCCGTTGTCCGCGATTTGATCATTGACATCGAGAAAGCGTATGAACGGATTGACGCGGTAAAACCTTACATTATAGAACCGAAGCCTTTGAATCGAAATAATAAAGTCCATTCGATTTCTCCTAAACGGCTTGATCAATATATCAATGCCACCCGCTGTATAAACTGTTTTTGTTGCGCTTCGGCCTGTATCAGCAGCCATCGAAATTTTTTAGGTCCCAACGCCATGCTGGCTGCTATAATTCGAATGATGGATCCCCGTGAGACGAATAAAAAAGATCGAAAGAAAGTGATCTACAGTGAACAGGGCGTCTACCGATGTCATACCTCCCGAGCCTGTTCATTCGTTTGTCCCAAAGAGATTGACGTCTCTCATTTTATCGCCCTGGCAAAAGCGGGGCATTTTCAAGATAACAATAAGTGAAGGTCCCAGCTTGATATGCTGGTAAGTGAGTGAATTAAACTGTTACATTATAGTTTTGTTCTCGTCCCCTCAGCGATTCAGCTCAAAGACTCAGTGCCTCTGCGAACTCTGCCTGCCCCGTAGCTCCGGGAGATGGTACTGGGGCGAGATATAAACAAGACCCTTTTAGGGGTGGTTATTGACTCTGCTTTCCAACTTTAGAATAATCATATCTTCCTCACACTATAAGAATACACATCATGCCCAACTACAATTTTATGTGGTGCACTTTGAAGTTTAATTTACCCCATCTTTTCTTCTTGCTGTCTCCCTGACAACAGTAACAGTATATGCTCTTATAGCTGAAAATTCCCGATTCTTCCGGACAACCATCACTATTTATATCTTTATTTCTTGAATTTAATACAACAAAAGTGTATCAACCAGACCTTGGCTTTTAGGAAAGTAGTTATTATGTAAATGATGCTTTGGATTACTTTAAACGATTCACAAGGTAAAATATGGAAGAGTCATTAGATAATGATTAAAAATACACCCAATAATCAAGAACTTCCTTTTATTGCTGCTGTTTTTACATCGCTACTCTGTATTGCTTTTGGAGCGAACACCGTTGCTATTAAGATCAGTCTCTCTGGGTTAGGGCCATTCACGGCAGCGGGAATTCGTTTTGGTATAGCCGCATTTACCATTTGTCTTTGGGGAAAAATCACACGACGATCTTTTAGAATCAAAAATGGTCAACTGCATCAGCTGTTGATTATTTCTATATTGTTTGTCGTTGAGTTTATTATACTTTACCATGGTCTTAATAAAACAAATGCTTCCCGGGGAGTACTGATCATTAACCTTCAGCCTTTTTTTATACTTTTTTTGGCTCATTTTTTTATCCCGGGAGATCAGATTACGAAAAAGAAAATCATAGGTCTTTCCATGGGATTTACAGGAATGGTTTTAGTCTTTCTTGGGAAAAAAGGAGTTACAACAGATGTTCAGATTGGGGATTTTATGATTCTCACAGTGGCATTTCTCTGGGCCTGCAATATGACTTATAGGAAAAAGATTATTCATGCATTTGAGCCTTTTCACATGGTACTTTATCCAATGATTTTTTCAATACCAATCTTTTTTCTTGCTGGTTTTATGTGGGACGATCCGATGGTGTCATTTATGAATACAAAAATTATTATTTCTATCTTGTACCAGGGCTTGATAACGGCATCTTTTGGTTTTATAGTATGGAATTACCTGCTTAAGAAATATAGTGCCGTTTCATTGCATTCTTTTATTTTCATCATGCCTATTTCAGGAGTGTTGCTCGGGGGGCTGATTCTAAAAGAGCCTATCACTATTAATCTTCTGCTTGCTCTGTTGTTAATAGCCTCGGGAATAGTGATAGTAAATTTAAAGATAAGAAAATCCGCATCAATATTTCTCCGAGGAATATTTAGATAGAATCAAGGTCAGTTTTTCATCCAGTTTTTGGTATTTCGTTTCAAATTTAACTGATGTTTTTTGTGGAAATAAGATAACAAAAAAGACCGGAATATAATATCTATCCATATGAAAAAGAGAAAGAAATCAAGAAAAGAAGCCGACATCATTTTAGGAAGAGACTCTGAGTTTGAAGGAAATCTAAAATTTTATGGAACTCTCCTGATTGATGGTAGCTTCAAAGGAAATATCACAGGGGAGGGTACCATTTTAATAGGTAAAGAGGGTATAATCGAGTCTGATATTTATGTCTCTAATATTATTGTTTATGGGGAAGTCCACGGTAATATTATGGCTGAAGAAAAGATTGAAATAAATGCTCCAGGAAAAGTTTTTGGATATATTGAAG
>CAZQOH010000198.1:0-4704 GCA_964594355.1 uncultured Desulfobacterales bacterium | reverse complement strand
GAGGCAATCAAATTTTTATCTAAAAATGGGATTGATGTTGAATTAAGAATCGATCCTCTTTTTCCATCTTCAAGAATAGAGAAGAGAATCAGGATGCATGAACCTCTTTCCTATTATTCAATCCCTGAAGCACAATCTCAAGATGATATTATTAATCTGATACGATTTGCAAAAGAATCTGGTCTGTCGGCTGTTATTGCCAAACCTTTAAAAGTTCCGGTCTCAAACAAAGCCCAACAGTGCAAAAAATGGTTTGGAAACATTTATAAGGATGCATATGAAAATAGCAAAAGGCGTGTAAAAGGGGGTAGCTGGAGACTTCCTGACATATATCAGAAAGCTTTAGTTTCGTCGGTTTCTGATCTTTGTGACCAGGAAGGGGTATCTTTTAAGCATTGTATGAAAGATGTATTAACAAGGTTTTGATGTGAATAATATTAACCATTAAGCGGAAAATGCTCTATGTGGAAAAGGAACAAATAAAAATATCTTCACGACGATAACGACTTTCTAACACCTAAATAAATGGGGGGGATCATGAATAAAAGGAAACACATATCAATTCTATTAGCAGTATTAGTTTTGATCCCAGCATTAGCTATTGGTGGGGAGTCGGGATTACCCTGGGAGACACCACTAGAAACAATATTAGATTCGATCACTGGACCATTTCTAAAGTTTTCATGCGTTGTATCAATTATCATTACCGGATTATTGCTGGCTTTTGGAGAACTTCAAGGAATGCTACGCCGAATAATTCAGGTTGTTTTAGGATTGTCAATTGCATGTTCTGCTTCGTCGTTTGGGCTAGAATTTTTCGGTTTTGCTGGCGGATTGTTATTTTAGAAGAATTGTAAGGAACAATGGAAGAGATATGAAAGTTCCGCTCTATAGAGGTTTGGCAGAAAGGATAACCCTTGCAGGTGTACCGCGAAAGATTACACTACTTTTAGCTACATTATCGGCCTCATGCTTTTTCTGGTTTGAATCTCTGTACATTCTTTTACTTAGCCTACTCATCTATTTAATACTTGTCTGGTTGTACAGGGTTGACTCATATTTTGTTGAGATTCTCATAAAACACATCAACCAGCCAGATTGCTTCTTTTCATAGGAAATCATAACCGAAGATGATTATAAAAAACCCATACAGGCTTTCAGATCAACTACCTTGGTTAACTTTTTATAAAAATTGGCCAGTGATTATTAATAAAGACGGCTCTTTTCAAATTACGTTTATTTATAAGGCCAATGATCATTTATCCTCGACAGATGACGAAATATACGCAGAAGCGGCTAATTTTAACAATGTATTAAAAAGGCTTGGCACAGGTTGGACCTATTTTATTGAAGTAAGGAGAATAAGGAGTAACGATTTTCCAGAATCGAAATATCCCAACTTGGCAGGCCAGATTATTGAAGAAGAAAGACGTAAAATCTTTCAAGACGGCAGATTTTTTAAAAACATTCTGTATGTTACATTTGTTTATATGCCGCCGTCAGAAAAGGTTAGTAATATATCAGACAATTTTATCACGGAAAATAATAGCAAACAGCTAAATTACGAAAAGCATATAAAGTACTTCCGTGATAATGTAGATAAAATCACTGATATCCTGTCACAGTATATCCCTTCAGTAAGAGCCTTAAACATCAACGAAACACTTACCTATCTTCATTCTTGTATTTCAACAAAGTATCATAAAGTTAATCTTTCAAAAGGGCTAATTTTCCTTGATCTTACAGATCAATCTTTGTTCGGTGGATTACAGCCAAAACTCGGCAATTCATATCTAAAAGTTATTTCTATCAAAGGTTTTCCTCAAGAAACGTTCCCTGAAATATTAAGTGACATAAACAAACTCGGCTTTGAATATCGTTGGGTCGAACGTTTTATATGCCTTGGGCTACCTGAGGCGATTAAGGAATTGAAAAGACGCGCAACAGCCTGGTCATCAAAAAGTCGCAGCCTTTGGACAATAATTAAATCGGTTATTTTCCCGGAAGCTATTTTGGAAGAAAAGATTGATTCATATTCAGCAAACAGAGCTGAAGACTGCGACGAAGTGGCTGAAGCTGTAAATGAAGATATTGTATCTATAGGATATTATACAGCTACAATTTTGTTATGGGACGAAAATCTGGGTAAGGTTAAAAGGAAAGCTCGTCAAATTGTAGCTATTTTAAATTCACGCGGGTTTGTAAGTGTCGATGAAAGCTTTAACAGTGTAGAAGCCTTTTTGGGGAGCATGCCTGGAAATTGTGTGTCGAATGTTCGACGTGCCCTAATGACTTCTTTAAACTTATCACACTTAATACCAATCTCATCTGCCTGGGCAGGACAGAAAAGAAATAAGCACCTGAATGCCCTCTCACTACTCCTCGCAAAAACTGATGAGAAAGAAGTTTACAATTTTGCAAACCACATTTCAGATGTTGGCCATGTGTTAATTGTTGGGCCGACCGGTACTGGTAAATCATTGCTTCTGGTTTTCATGTCTTCACGATTTCAGAAATACAAAGGTGCCCAAATCTTTTTCTTTGACAAGGATTACGGTGCATTTTGTTCGACGATATTAATGGGAGGGACTCATTTTGATTTGGGAGCTGATCGGAAGATATCTTTTATGCCTCTTAGAAATATAAATGATCTGTCAGAAAGGTCCTGGGCCTTAATTTGGCTTATTGACATGCTTTCACAAGAGGAGCTCGATGTAACACCTGACGTTAAGAACGAATTATGGAGCGCATTAAATTCTCTTAGCTCATTGCCAATAAATCAGAGAACCATTTCTGGACTAGTATCTTTGGTGCAAAACGAGAAGATCAGAGCTGTTCTTCAAAATTACACAATTAATGGAGCATTCGGCCATCTGTTTGATTCTGATATTGAACGACTTGAATTAAGCAATTGGACAACTTTTGAGATGAGCCATTTAATGGAGCAAAATCCAAAAGCGGTTGGTCCTGTAATGTCCTACCTGTTTCACAAGCTCGACTCAACGTTTAAAGGTCAACCAGCGGTTATTATAATAGATGAAGCCTGGTTATTTTTATCAAATCCGATTTTTGCTGATAAAATAAAAAATTGGTTAAAAACCTTAAGAAAAAAGAACGTCTGTGTATGGGTTGCACTACCATCCATAAGCGATATCACACAAAGCCCAATTTCTGATACATTAATAAACTCATGTCCAACAAAATTATTCTTACCTAATAGTAACCTTCATGACAAATCGAATCAGGAACAGTACCAGAATTGTGGTCTTAATGAGAAACAGATACAGATCATAGCAGAAGCAATTCCGAAAAGAGAGTATTACATTCAATCTGATTTGGGCAACCGAAAGATTGAATTAGGTATTGAACCTGGTTCTGCAACGCTTGCTATCTGTGGGTCAACCTCAAAAGCAGATATTGCAAAAATGAAGGAATTGCAAAAAAAATACTCTGATAATGAGTCATTAGTGAAGGCTTTCTTAAGATATAAAAGAGTTAAATCATCTTAAATTTCGAGTATGGGAGATTCGGACATTTTGACCGAAATATTATTAAAATTCGTAAATATAGCGACATTAGGTTATTCTGCTGTAATGCCCGAGGCGCTGTACTTGATGCAGAAATTTATCGTTATTGAAATTGTTTTTTTAGGGATTTTCTCATTTGCTTTTGGTGAATCAAGCGTAATTATTGCGACCGCATTAAGGAAGCTTATGGTGATAGGTTTTTATATTTACTTAATTTCAAAATTTGACACCTTGTCGACTTTTCTTTTTCAGTCATTCGCAAAAGCAGGCATTCTTGCAGGAGGCTCCGCAATAACAACCGACGTTCTATTCAACCCATCTGGAATTGTTGAGCTGGGTTTTCAATGCGTTGAAGATGTTATGGGCGATATTGCCAAACCCTGGATTGCAATTCTCCACCCTTTTGAAACGGTTTTAAAGACCCTAATCAGTATCGCAATATTAATCGCCTATTTTATCATAGCATTGATTGATTTTTTAATAATCATAGAATTTTATATTTTTACGGTATGCAGCGTAATACTGCTTCCTTTCGGTATTTTTAGGCCAACAGCGTTTCTTGCAGAAGGAGCGATTGGCGCTGCGTTTAAATTAGGGTTCAAATTTATGGTTTTCAGTTTTGTTTTATGCATGAGCTTTAACATTCTGCAAAACCTGAACCTGCCCGATGATCCATCTTTTAATGAATTATTCATAGCGCTGTTTACTTCCGTTACAATTGCATATTTGAGCTCTAAAGTACCGCAGATGGCTTCAAGCATAATTTTAGGTAGTCCGAGTCTATCGGGGCCGACAGTTCAGCAGGTTGTTGTTGGTGGAGTAACAGGTGTGGCCGGAGGTGTTTTATTAGGAGAAAAGATATCGAATAAAATATCGAAGGTATCTAAAGCTTCAGCATTAGAACGAAAGGTATCTAAAGCTTCAGCATTAAAACGTGCTGCTGAGAGAAAGGAATAAACGAGTATGACTTTACATAAACCTAAAAGCGATCCGGTTACGCCATATAACCAAGATGCAACATCGTTACTTAATAACTGGCTACTTGGATCAAGCGTTGAAGCAAAATTGTGGAGACGAGCTTGTGTTGTTTTATCTTTCATTCTCTTTTTGACAATTGTTGGCTTAATCTTACAGTCGAAAAGATATCCGACAGTTTATGTTGTCGAAGTAAACGAGC
>CAZQOH010000197.1:0-4718 GCA_964594355.1 uncultured Desulfobacterales bacterium | reverse complement strand
GGCTCTTCAGTGTAGATATCCCCAACGTAATAATCTCCGGGGTCGATTTTCTTTTCTATTCCATCCAGTGCTGCGATCAACCCCACAGCCATCACCAGGTAGGGATTGGCAGAAGCACATGGCGCCCTGTTTTCCACTCGTGTTGCCTTACCCCGTTCCCTGGGAATACGAATATAAGTCGTCCGATTATCCAGGCCCCAGGCCAGGTAATAGGCGGCAAAGGAATTCAATACATAACGTTTGTAGGAGTTAACGGTTGGGGCGAAGAAAGGCGTCATCCCTTTGGCATGAGCCATTTGCCCGCCGATAAAATGGCGCATAAGATCAGACATCCCTTCTTTTCCATTGGGATCGTCAAATATGTTTTTCCCGGTTTTTGCATCATCTATCGAAAAATGAACATGATAACCGCTTCCACCCACCTCATTTTTGGGACGGCCCATAAAGGTTAACTGAAGGTCATTAATAAATGCCAATTCTTTACATACGGCTTTAAAGGTAAAACTCTGATCAGCCATGGTTAGGGCATCCGTGTGTCTGAAGTTGATTTCGTACTGTCCCTGGAAAAACTCATGATTTGTATAAAGAACATCAATGCCCATTTCCAGCAAAGCATTCTGAAGACTGCGAAGCAGGTCCACGGGATCAACCCTCGGTCCCGTGGTATAAACATTACTGGGTTTATCACAATAATATTGAAGATTTTCACCGTCATTTTTGAAGACAAAAAATTCCAATTCAGTCGCAGTGATGGGAATGAGACCTTTGTCTTCATATTGTTTGACTATCTTTTTAAGCAACCATCTAGGTGAGTAAAGAAAAGGTTTTCCATCGACGTAGATGTCACCGATAAAACGGGCCGTATTTGTTTGGTAGGGAATAATTGTAAATGTTTCAGGATCAGGAATAATTGTCATGTCTTCATAGTTAACCTCTTCAGCAGTTCCGGTTCCGGGTGGAATATTATAGCTCAAGTCCAATGAAAACGTGGGTTTTGCACAATTTATCCCTTCTTCCATAACTTCTTCAAGGCGTTTTGCCGGGACAATTTTGCCCCGATTGATACCGTACATGTCGGAATAATCGATTCGTATGGTATCAATATTTGCCTCGGCTATTCTTTCCTTAATCTCCTTTAAGTCCATTTTTGCCTCCTTTCTTGCAAAATCTGAAAATAAAATTTGCCGGCATTCGCTTTTAATTATGTAATTGTTCATTCATTTTAAAGTTATACTTGTAATATTTCATTCACTATTTTTTGTCAAGTAAAAAAACTGGATTTTGGAAATAAAATCTTAATTCAATTGTTTATTTAGTTAACTTTTTGAAGTTTAAAGGATATTAGATTAATGCTTTCTGATTGGATCAGCTAAATACAATCCTGACTTGCTATCTGGATTTTTTCCTTATATAAAACAGAAAAATAGAAGTTGAGACTTTTGGAAAATACACTCTCCCTTATATTGGATCAGAAAGATCTATTATCGTCTTGAGGGCTTTAAGATAAAGCCTGCCATCTTTTATAAAACCAAAGGCTGGGTAAGCTTTGAAAGATGATAGAAAAAGGAGGTAAAACATGGAAGAACACAGACTGTCGGTAGTAGGGATAGGGGCTACAGGTGCAGTTTTGGCTGCAGCAATGCTTAGCAAATACCCCGAAACATTTCTCCTAGGTCATAAACCTGAAATGGGCAATAAGCTCAGGGAAAAGGGCATCAGCATTTCAGGAGCTATCAAATATCAGGCTCCGGTTAAAAATTATTCCACCAAAATTGGAGAGCTAAAAGAATTCGACCCAACGCTCATTTTTATCTGCACCAAAACCTTTCATCTTATGCAAGTCCTTGAAGAGCTAAAGGATGTTATTAAGCCCGGGACAAAAATTATCTCCACCCAAAACGGTTTGGGGATGGAAGATCTAATTGCTGATAAATTCGGTATTGATGCCGCTTACCGGATGTCCCTTAATTGTGGTGCCTCATTGAAAAGCCCAGGCCAGGTGGAAACGACCTTTTTCAACAGACCTAATCATATAGGGTGCTTAACTCAAAAAAATCGGGAATTAGGATTGCATGTAGCCAAATTGCTTACAGATTGCGGTTTAGACACAGAGTTTGTCGATGACATCAAGTTGTATGTTTGGAAAAAAATGATTATGAAATGCACCATGGCCTCAATATGCGCTGTCACAGACAGGACCATTAAAGAAGCCCTGGATTTTCCACCCACCAGAGAAATAGCTGATGCCTGCTTCAAAGAGGCACTTGCCGTTGCTAAGGGAGTAGGTTACGATTTAGGAGAGGATTACCTTAAACAAGCATTGAGCTACCTTGAGAAAGTCGGCATGCATAAGGATTCCATGTGCAATGATATTGATAATAAGATGCCCACTGAAATCGATTTTTTAGGAGGAAAAATCGTAGAATATGGTCGCTCTAAAAGTATTCCTACACCATTTTATGTGACCATGACCAACCTTGTTAAGGCCATGGAAGATAACTATTTAACGAAGCCGTTTGCAAAATAACTTTTTACGAATTTATTGAAGTAGCTTTTACTAAAATCTCTGTTAGATCTTCATCTGTCAAATTGACAGGATTTCCTTTCATACTGCTTGTATTTTTTGATTTGTCTACCAATTCAGAAAAGTGATCTTCCGTTATTCCAAAATTGGAAAGGCTTGGTACATCCAATATCTCACAAAGATCATGTATCCAGGCAATTCCGTCTTCAGCCCCGGCATCCGACTTCCCTGTCAAAATCTGTGCGACTTCGTCATAACGTAATAAAAATTGCTTGGAATCGTGTTGTTGCAAAGTCCTGATATTTGCTTTCATAACAAAAGGGAGCAGATTGGCACAAATTACTCCGTGAGGAGCAGAGAACATAGCCCCCATTGGACCTGCAAATCCGTGCACAGCACCCAGTTTTGAGTTTGCAAGAGCTAAGCCCCCAAAAAGGCTGACAATAGCCATGTTTTCACGGGCTGTCGTATCGCTTCCATCCTTAAAAGCCCGGCGCAATGAACAAGCAGCACGCTTAAGACCATTTCGACAAATGCCGTCAGTAAGTGGATTTGAATTCAGGGAAACAAAAGATTCCAGAATTTGAGTGAGGGCATCCAGCCCGGTGCTGGCGGTTATTGACGGAGGCATTGAATATGTCAGTTCAGGATCGACAACGGCAAGATCCGGCAGCATCGTAGGACTGCGCAAACTTACCTTCGCCTTGTGTTCCGGTGAAGTCAACACTGAATTTCTTGTGACTTCAGCGCCTGTTCCGGCAGTTGTCGGTATGGTAATACATGGAGCCGAAGTGCAATGTAGTCTTTTTCCTTGTCCAATAACTTCCAAATAGTCCATAATATCGCCACTGTTGGTAAGAAGAGTGGCCACTGCTTTGGCTGTATCAATAACACTACCGCCCCCTATGCCGATAACAATATCGCAAGTATTTTGACGAGCAAGTTTCACTCCATCAATGGTTAATTTTATGGTCGGTTCACCTGGAACACTGAAGGTAAAAGTTTTCATGCCAATTTTGTTTAGCGATTCCAATAAATGCGCAGTACGTTCAACATTCTTGCCGGTGACAAGCAAAGCACGGTTTCCCATTTCTGAAGCTAATGGGGGGACTTCTTTAACGGTTCCCTGCCCAAAGATGATTCGCGTAGCTGTTGCAAATTCAAACTTCATAAATAATCCCATCCTTTCTCATCAGGAAATACGTTTGTGAGTTTAATGCTGGTACGCGGTTCCGCCATCATGTCGACTACAGTATCACGCCATTTTTTGTAATGTTCCGTTTCTTTGTGCTTTGCCGGGTCATCGGGAGTTCTGTAAACCTCAACAAGGATGAAACGTGTGGGGTCATCTTGCTGCTGAATAACATCAAACCGGGCAATCCCTGCTTCCTTAACACTGTTACGTGCATTTTCTAAAGTGGCTTGTTTGAAATCTTCAATTTGATCTTCTTTTACATGGACAAAAACATGAACTATAAACATAATATCCTCCTAAAATTAATGCACAAAACTGCGGTTGAACGCTTCCTCTTTCAACATTACTTTTAGCTTCTTTTTCCAGAGTCCATAAAGATCTCCCAGTGCTTTATCGCAATCAATAGGCCTTCCTAAGTTTTTCAACTGTCCTAAACAATAACCCAATTCCAAAGATAGTGAAATGCTGACTGGAATAGCCCAGCCCTGTCCAATGTCCGAAAGTGAACGACCTTTCTCAACTTCCTCAAGGAAAGCCTTTTTATCAAATTCCGGACCCAGCAGCTTGAAAACTTTGGTTACAATGGAATCTAACATAGCTTCGTAAAAATCGCTTCTGTCTGCGTCAATAGTAACCTCTTCCCCTAAAAGTGTAATTATGGAACCCATATTTTCATCCAATTGAATGTAAAGATTAGTGTTGGAGCAGCGCTGCAAACACATTCATTTTTGTCTGTCATGGTTGATTTCTCCTTTCTTGTTTAAATTTTGAAGTCTAATCCTGTGAAGTCATGAACACCGGCATAGCCGGTGGCTTGATTATAGCCCTAATACATGCACCCCTTAAGTGTTTTCTCCCGTGCTCGTACACGTACTCGTGCTCGTGAACGTATATTCATTTATAATTGACACATTTTTGTGAGCATTGATACAATTCGAGTCAATAGACTACTACTATTTCAATTTAGGAAAAATAGCTACTGATTGCTGCAAGTGCAAA
>CAZQOH010000196.1:0-4780 GCA_964594355.1 uncultured Desulfobacterales bacterium | reverse complement strand
CATAAAGATCTTGATAAAAGTTTACATAATATATCTTATCAGACGTAGTAGATGTCACACATATTTATAAGGGGTTTCACAGGATCCGGCACTTCCATGAAATTAAACGACAAAAGCATAAAAAGACGCACATACACAGTTTCAGAACTAACAGCTAATATAAAAGCATTGCTTGAAAATAACTTTCCATTTGTTTGGATTTCAGGAGAGATAACAAACTTAAGAATGCCGATTTCCGGTCATTTATATTTTACACTAAAGGATGAATATGCCCAGATAGATTCGGTAATATTTCGAGGTCAGAAACAGAATTTAAAATTCAATCCGGAAGATGGAATAAGTGTAACCGGTTTAGGAAGGATTACCGTTTATGAACCACGCGGCTCGTATCAGATCATTTTGGAATATCTGGAGCCAAGAGGTATAGGAGCATTACAAATTGCTTTTGAGCAATTAAAGACGCGACTTTCAAAAGAAGGGCTGTTTGATGAAAAATATAAAAAACCCCTCCCCTTCCTGCCGCGAAAAATCAGCTTAATAACCTCACCCATGGGGGCAGTCGTCCACGATATTTTGAATATTATGAGCAGACGTTTTTCAAATCTGCACATTGAAATAATACCTGTTAAAGTGCAGGGAGACGGTGCTGAAAAGGAGATTGCATCCGGTATTAAATCGCTAAATTCAAGGGATGATGCAGACGTTGCAATACTGGCCAGAGGTGGAGGATCCATAGAAGATCTTTTTGCATTTAACTCAGAAGAAGTTGCAAGGGCAATTTTTTCATCCGATATACCCATAATATCGGCTGTAGGCCACGAGACCGACTTTACCATTGCTGATTTTGTTGCAGACCTCCGTGCGCCCACACCCTCCGCAGCTGCTGAACTTGTTGTTCCATTAAAAGATGATCTTGTTCGAAGATTGGAAGAACTTTCAAGGGCCTTGAGTACAAGACTTTACAAATATTTGGAATACCACTATACACTCCTAAACTCAATCACCAAAAGACTTGTCGACCCGAGGAAAAAAATACAGGATTTAAGACTTAGAATCGATGACTTTGAAAACAGACTTTCCAAGTTTTTTTTCAATCACAGAGTGCGAAAAGCTGAACACCTTTCATGGTGGATCGACAGATTGTATGCAAACAATCCTGTAATACAGATAAAAAGTAATAACGAAAAGCTCGTGCAAAAACATGATAATCTTTTATCTTCCATAAGAACATATTTAAACGACAGGCATAATAAGCTTCGAGAACTTTCATCAAAGTTGAATGTTTTAAGTCCTGCCGCAATCCTGGGCCGAGGATACAGTATTACACGAACCATCCCTGATTCAATTGTCGTCCGGGATCCTCAAAAAGTAACAATAGGCCAGGATCTTGAAGTTATGGTTGAAAAAGGTTCTTTAAGAGTAAACGTCGTAAAAGGAAAATAAAATAATGGCCAAACAGACTTTTGAAGAAGCTATGAAACAACTGGAACAGATAGTCCAGGAACTTGAATCTGGTGATCTGCCGCTGGAAAAGGCGATACTAAAATATGAAGAAGGGGTGCGTCTTTCAAGGTTTTGTTCCGAAAAACTGGATGAAACGGAAAAGAGGATTACCATTTTACAGAATCAGGAGGAAAAGGTGTTAGAAAAACCTTTTATACAGGAAAATGAATCAGAAGAAGATAAATAATTCAAGAGCATCAAATTTTGATCTGCATTTATATCTTGCTTCAAAACGCAAACAGATCAACGATTCTCTCATTGATATTCTGAATGACACCTCGAGTTCCGGGCGGATTGTCAAAGCCATGAAATATTCAGTTATGGCAGAAGGAAAACGCATAAGACCGATTATGTGCATTGCTGCTGCTGAAGCCGTTGACGGTAAACCGGAAGATGTTTTAATAGTTGCCTGTGCACTTGAGATGATACACACATATTCACTAATCCATGACGATCTGCCTGCCATGGACAACGATGATTTGCGAAGAGGAAAGCCTACATGTCACATTGCCTTTGATGAGGCTACGGCAATTCTTGCCGGTGATGCCCTCCTTACATTTGCTTTTCAGACCCTTTCATCAATTGAACTCATTAATAAAGAAAATGCATTAAGATGGCTAAGTGTTATACATGAAATCTCTCTTGCAGTCGGATGCGAGGGGATGATCGAAGGACAGATGAAAGATATTGTCTCAGAGGGTAGTCTACTTACTTTGGATGAGCTGCAAGACATGCACTCCTTAAAAACGGGCGCCCTTATCGAAGCTTCAATATCTTCAGGAGCTATATTAGGAGACGGAAATCCCAAACAGATTGAAAAGCTCAGAATTTACGCAAAAAATATTGGGCTTGCCTTTCAGGTAACAGATGATATCCTGAATATTGAAGGTGAACCGGCTGTTTTGGGTAAGGCTGTAGGCACGGATAAAGCTCATAATAAGAACACCTACCCTTCTATAATAGGAATTGAAAAATCCAAAGAATATGCAAAAGAACTTGTAAACAATGCATTGCAAGCTCTCGATTATTTTGATAACAAATCTAACCCACTCAGAGCCATTGCGTGTTATATTGTTGAAAGGAAAAGATAGAGACCATAAATAAGGAGTAATATTCACCTTGCGACTTCTTGATAAAATCAACTCCCCGGCAGATTTAAAGCAAATTCCACGGTCAGATTTACCGCGTCTTGCTGCAGAAATTCGGAAAACCATAGTTAAGGTTGTATCCAAAAACGGCGGCCACCTGGCATCAAGTCTAGGCTCTGTTGAACTTGCAATTGCTATTCACTATGTTTTTAATGCTCCTGATGACAAGATTGTCTGGGATGTCGGACATCAAGCATATGCGCATAAATTACTTACGGGTCGAAAAGATCGTTTTCACACACTTCGCCAACATAAGGGAATTTCCGGTTTTACTAAAATGAGTGAAAGCCCTTATGATGCATTTTCGACCGGGCACAGCGGTACATCAATATCTGCAGGCATGGGAATTGCCTGTGCCAAGCACTTGAAAAATGAAACCAACAAAGTCGTTGCAGTTATAGGGGACGGCTCCATGACCTCCGGGGTTGCCTATGAAGGCTTGAACCAAGCAGGTGATACCCACAAAGACAAAGACCTTATTGTCATATTAAACGACAATGACATGTCCATTGCACGTAATGTCGGCGCCCTATCCTCCTTTTTGAGCCGCACATTTTCTGCAAAAAGGCTACAGGAATTAAGAAAGGAGGTTGGAGAATTTCTTAAATCTTTACCTAAAGTCGGTGACGATATTTATCAAATTGCAAAACGAACAGAAGAATCATTTATGACCTTGATAACTCCCGGTATGCTGTTTGAAGCCTTTAATTTTGAATACTTTGGCCCGATAAATGGACACAAACTGAAACATCTTATTGATATAATGAACAATATTAAATATTTAAATGAACCCGTGCTTCTCCATGTTACAACAAAAAAGGGAAAAGGTTATAAACCTGCTGAAAAAAATCCCATCTACTTTCATGGTGTTGCTAGCTTCGAAGTCAAAACAGGTAACTCTAAAACAAAGAAAAATTCCATTCCGACCTATACTGAAGTTTTCGGTGAAACCATGGTCAAACTGGCCAAGGACGACGAAAAAATTATTGCCGTTACTGCAGCCATGCCTGAAGGTACAGGACTTATTAAATTTAGTAAATCCTATCCTGACCGGTTTTTTGATGTCGGAATTGCGGAACAACACGGGGTGACCTTTGCAGCAGGTATGGCTACAGAAGGATTCAAGCCTGTTGTCGCCATATATTCTACCTTTTTGCAACGTGCATATGACCAGATATTACATGATGTGTGCATTGAAGCGCTTCCGGTGGTTTTTGCCATTGACAGAGGAGGCATTGTGGGTGAAGACGGGCCTACACATAATGGAATATTCGATCTTTCTTATCTAAGGAATCTTCCAAATATGGTGGTCATGGCCCCAAAAGATGAGAATGAACTGCGCAGAATGATAGTAACCGCCCTCGCCCATGACGGTCCTATTGCTATTCGGTATCCACGGGGAACAGGGACAGGCGTTAAAATCAAAAGAAAAATACATCCTATACTTATCGGCAAGGGTGAAATCTTAAATAACGGAAAGGATATCCTAATCCTGGCCATCGGCAGTTCTGTTTATGAAGCAATTTCAGCACAATCAATGTTAATGGAGCAAGATATTGCTGCCACAGTTGTAAACTGCCGTTTTGTAAAACCACTTGATGAGGACTTAATAACTTCTCTAGCAAAGAAGATACCACGCATAATAACAGTGGAAGAAAATATGTGTCAGGGAGGTTTTGGAAGCGCGATTCTGGAATGCTTGGGCGATAAGGGGATAACAAATTTTTCCATTAAACGCATCGGCATTCCCGACACCTTTGTTGAGCACGGTCCGCAAGATTTTCTCAGATCCAAATACTGCATCGATGCCCCTGCCATAGTAAATGCCGCCAAAAAATTAATGAAAAGATAATAATTTGTTAGACAGGATAACAGGATAAACAAGATAATGAGTAATAATTTAATCTTCTGAAAGTGATTAGAATTACCTTCCAATTAACGTCTAATTTTCAAGTAAATGAAAAAAATGCCATAAAAATAACAGCTTAACCACTCAACCACTTGAGACCTTTGAAAAATGCTCAATTTTGTTCAAGTTCAAGGAAGGCGAAAATTTTAACCACAGGAATACATAGAGTATTTTGAGGATTAAAATTTGAGCCTGACACAGAAATTGGGCAAAAGGGGGC
>CAZQOH010000195.1:0-4793 GCA_964594355.1 uncultured Desulfobacterales bacterium | reverse complement strand
TTACAACCTCTTCGATTGTTGAGGCCTTTTATAATGTATTACTCCTTTTTTCCGGAGTCGGTTTAGTCGGAATAGCACGCTGGTTTTGGTGGCGGATCAATGCCTGGAGCGAAATTACAGCAATGCTCGCCTCAGGATTGTTGACACTCTTAGCTTCGCCAATTGCTACAACTATGGGTTGGCCAGATGCACGACCTATTCATTTAATCATCGTTGTGGCCTTTTCTATTGTGATATGGCTATCAGTCACTTTGTTAACAAGGCCAACTCACGAAAAGCACCTGAAACTTTTTTACGAACGGGTTCGTCCTATAGGACCGGGTTGGGAGCCTATTGCGGCGGTGTCTTCCGAGGTATTTTCAAAAGATTCTTTGAAGAATAATAGTTGGGGATGGGTAATGGGAGTTTTGTTTATCCTGGGAACGACTATCGCCATCGGGAAGGGAATGCTGGGTTTTTGGCTTGAATGTCTTATTGCGGCCGGCTTTGCCACAGTTGGCCTCTTAGGTGTGAGGAAGACGATCATCAAAATGATATGGAACAAAGAGGCATGAAGGAAGCAGAGTCCATGTATGTAAAAATGTATATCTTGATTTTTGTGCCTTTCTTCTTTCTTCTCTGCTTCTTTACATCTGTTTCTTATGCTCAATCGTCACTTAATGATTTTCTCTCTCAAGAGATCTCTCTTGCCGACTGGGGACTTACCGACATATCGCAGATCGGATATATATCCACCAGTGTTTTGTATAAAAAAAAGGGAAAGGAACTAATTATTCTTGACGTTCGAAGACAAAGACCGGTTGTCAAGGAGCCTGAGGAACCACAAGGGCGGATCCCTCTTTTTAAAGGAGATCTTTTTCTGGTAAGCCATTTTAATAAGGGGAATACCAATAGGCTGGGAGGCTATTTCAACACTTTTTCAAAATCCCCTTCACATGCGACAGCAAGTATTGGTAAAGCACCCGATAGATCACCGGTTTTGGTTTTTTCCTATAAACGTATCACTCCCGGCTACGCCGGTTTCTGGATACACCTCTTTGACTTTAAAAAGCCTCCTGTGGAACGTATTTTTTTGGACACAACTCCTTTTACTTATTTAACCTTCTCTATTTGTGGAGAAAGAGGAGATGAAGAATTGCTGTTCCAGGCAGGAGATAGAGCGTGGATAAAAAAAGAAGATTCCCTTGTGTTGGGAAATATTGCCTCTTTTCTTCCCTCCGGCAGTATAGAAAGAAAATGGCAACAGGCATGGATTCCTCTTACGAAATTACCGGCAAGCCTCGATCGAAAACAATTGGCAAGTCTTGTATTCTTAGTAAAACAAAATGGTAGTGGACGTGTCTTCATAAAAGACCTTGCCTTCACGAAAAAAAAAGGTGCAAAGATACTAAAGCAAAAAGAAACAAAGCATCACATGCGTCCTTTAAAGAAAGCTATATGGCTCTGGGAAACTGAAAAGATTGTTGTTGATCCGGAAGAACAACTAAAGCTTATAGCTTTTTGCAAAACACAAGGTATCAAGGATCTTTTTCTACAAATACCTTATGAAGCCAAAAAAAAGAAAGAAAAGTGGGAAATCCTTTGGGACTCATCAAAGATTCGGAAACTCATTGCAGGGCTTCATGAAGCAGGAATTATTGTCCACGCTTTGGATGGTGACCCCCGATTTGCTCTCAAAGAATGGCATGGACGTGTAATCGCCACGATTCAAAGTATCATTAAATATAACAAGGAGGTAACCCCTCAAGAATCTTTCGATGGGATCCGCTATGACATTGAGCCCTATCTTCTGCCAAGTTTTGCAGGAGTCCGGAAAGAAGTTGTTTTGAAACAGTATCTTTCGTTGCTAAAAGCGTCACGGCTTCTGGCTAAGCAAGCAAATCTGATTTTTGGTGTCGATATTCCCTTTTGGCTGGATAACCGGAATCAATTTTTTGAGCCGGCGGTGGAGGTGGAGGGCCGCCCGGTGATTGAATTGATTATCGATATCGTGGACAATATAGGAATCATGGACTACCGGACGCAGGCTTATGGCGCCGACGGTGTGATCGCTCATGCCTATTCGGAATTGCAATACGCGGCAAAGCGTAATAAAAAAGTCTTTGTAGGTTTGGAAACCGTTGAACTTCCGGACGAAACCATCCTGGAGTTTGGCTCGTATGGAAGCGGTTCACAGATTTTACTCAGGAATTTGAATGATAAAAGAGTCAGATTTTATTGGATCCCGGACGGTAGTTGGGACAGATTAAAAAGAGATACTCAACTTCCTCAGGGCGGTGTAATTTTGAGTCAGACACACGCAACTCCCGTGCCATCAACAAAATTAACATTTGCCAAAAAAAGATTAAAAGATCTGGAGAGAGTTATGCAGCAGACAAAATCGGAACTACAGAATTTTTCTAGCTTTTCCGGTTTTGCCATTCATTCCTATGAGAGCTTCCGGCCTTGGATAGAGCGACAAAAAGAAAAAAAATGAAAACAGACCAAAAACCAAAATTCAAGCATCAAATATCAAAGGTCGGAAAAATACTGTTTCTGGTCTCCTGCTTCCTAATCCTTGTTTCTATACAGGTATATGCAAGCGAAAACCGTGATGTTCTTATGAAAAAGGCTCGTCACTTAAGCTGGGACGGAGACTATGAAGCCGCTATAACAATTTACAAACAGTTATTAGAAAACAATCCAAAAGACATTGAGGCTGCTATCGGGCTGACAACGGTCACAGCCTGGAAAGGCGACCATGATAAGGCAACGCAACTCTTCAAGGATATTTTAAAACAACACCCAACAAATAGGGATGCCTTGTTAGGTTTGGGACGGGTGCTTTTTTGGCAGCAGAAATTCAAACAGAGTTTGGAAACCTTCGACCAGCTTCTTGCAATATATCCCGACGACCAGGAGGCTATAAAGGTAAAGAACAAAGTTCTTCAAGCCAAGGGGGCGAAAACACACTTCAAGCTAAGAATAGGCTATCATCATCAGGATTTAAGCTTTGCTTCCAACGGCTATGGGTCAAACATTTTAATAAGCTTTGATGAACCAAAGAAATGGGGAGTCCGAACCGGATATAATTATATCAACAAATTTGGAGACTCGGTCCCCGTATACAGTATGGGCGGAAACTACTGGGTAGCGGAAAAAACGGCCCTCTCACTTGATATCGAGTTTGCCCCGGAACAAAATATTGTCCCTCGCCAAGCTTACACATTTGAGGTCAGCCAAGCAGCTTTCAAGACCCTTGTTACTTCCTTAAGCTACCGTTTTGCCGATTATTCAAAAGCCAATATTCATATATTGATGCCGGGATTTACCTGGTATTTTTATCCACGATTTGACTGGATGGTACGGTATTTCTTAAGTTCCAGCCGGTTTGAGGAGGAGAACTTCATAGATCACTCTGCAATGACAAGACTCAACTGGAATGCATTCGATCCTGTGACACTTTTTATGGGCTATGCCCATGCCAATGAGAGTTTTGAATCCGGAAATCCTGTTTATCCCTTCGGTGCTTTTTCCGCTAATCATGTTTTTACCGGGTTTAACTGGGAGATTTACAAAAGAGTTGGACTTGATTTCACATTTGATTATGAGGAGCGGGATAATGGATCTACGCTTAGGACCTATAATACTGCAATTTTTTATCGTTGGTGAAAAAAAAATATGAATATTTTAGCTGCTTGAAAACAAGGCCGCTTGAAAGGTTATTAAATTTTCAGCAGTTCCATGAGTCCTCTTTTGACATCGTAGAGAGGAATAAAACCGAGTTCGTGCCGGGCGCGGCTAATGTCCGCCACTGAGTGCCTGATATCTCCTCTTCTAACGTCCTTAAACCTTGACTTAACGTCTTTCCCGGATAGGCCCTTTATAATGTCTATCAGGTCTAAAAGTGAGGTGCGATAGCCTGTGGCAATGTTGAAAACTTCTCCCTTTCCCAGGGTCTGGTTGTTCATAGCCAGGGAATTCGCCTCTACTACATCCTGTATAAATATAAAATCACGGGTCTGAAGTCCATCTCCGAAGACCGTCGGCTTCCTGTCTGCAAGGATATCGTCACAGAACTTAGAAATCACACCGGAGTACATTGAACCGGGATCTTGGCGTGGTCCATAAACGTTAAAATAGCGAAGCGTCACTGTTTCAAGACCGTACAATTCTGCAAATAAACGCATGTAATGCTCCATGGCAACCTTTGCAAATGCATAAGGCGACTCGGGGCTGGAAATCATATCTTCAGTCTTGGGAAGGACCGGGTCATTTCCGTAAACAGAGGCAGAACTGGCGGCTACTACCCGTTTCACACCGCTTTCTTTGGCGGCATTTAAGACGTTGAGCGTGCCGGTGATGTTAATATCGTGATTTTCTATAGGCCGCTCGACGGAATCAAATACAGAAACCATGGCGGCTTTGTGAAAGACGTAGTCGACACCATGCATGGCAGTTGCCAAAGCCTTCATATCTCGTATATCCGCTTTAATAAAAGTGATTTTGTCTCTAAAGTCTGCAATATTATGTTCATAACCTGAGGACAGATTATCGTAGATAATAACAGTGTGTTTTTGGTTCTTGAGGGCTTCCGCAATATGGGACCCGATGAACCCACAACCACCTGTGATAAGGTACATAGCCATGGAAATTCCTTTTACTATTTGAGACTTTTAAAAAAGTTTACTTATACCCTAATTGAGTGGAAATAATGCTCAATTAGGCGTTAATTGTTATTAGTTATACCGGTTATCAAAAATATGTTCCGATTGACCAGCGTCTGAACTTCCGAGCTCATCGTGGGTACAATT
>CAZQOH010000194.1:0-4809 GCA_964594355.1 uncultured Desulfobacterales bacterium | reverse complement strand
AATTCGTATTTCGTGCTTTGCACCGTATTTCTCGCCGGAACGGTAGAACCTTTCCTGGTCCACCACTGGAAGTGGTGGGTTTAAATCAAACTAAATAGTTTACAGAAATCTTTCCAATGGGCAACTAATTACAGTATAAAGCATACAATGTCAAAAAAATTGTTTTGACTTTTAAGGCTGTTCAGATTATTTTTAGATACTTCTTTGGATTGGAAGATAATACGGAGGACCGATATGAGCAAACCACTAACTTATGCTGACGCTGGTGTTGATATTGACAAGGCAAGCGAATTTGTAAAGGTAATAAAAAAGATAGCAAAACAGACACACAAATATGGCGTTCTGGGCGAAATAGGTGGATTTGGGGGACTTTTCTCGCTCAATGTTGAAAATTATGAAAGACCCGTCCTTGTGAGTTCTACAGATGGTGTTGGAACAAAGCTTAAAATCGCTTTTATGATGAAAAAGCACGATACAATAGGCATTGATCTTGTTGCCATGTCTGTTAATGACATTATTGTTCAGGGGGCTAAACCACTTTTCTTTCTCGATTACCTTTCAATGGGAAAACTGAAAACAGATATAGCCGCCGAGGTGATTAAAGGAATTGGCGCCGGGTGCAATCAGGCTATGTGTACCCTTATTGGGGGTGAAACAGCCGAAATGCCGGGATTTTATGGGAAAGATGAATATGACCTGGCCGGCTTTGCAGTCGGTTTAGTGGATAACAATAAAATTGTTGATGGCTCGGAAATTCATGTCGGTAATCAAATAATAGGAATTGCGTCGAGTGGTCTTCATAGCAACGGATATTCACTGGTCAGAAAGATCTGCTTTGATATCCTAAAGCTAAAAATCGACACTCATGTACCGGAACTTGGTAAAACAATAGGAAAAGAGCTTCTTATTCCGACAAAAATCTATTCAAAATCGATTCACCAGATTATAAGAGATTTGCATGTCCTAGGTATTGCACACATAACGGGCGGGGGTATTGAAGATAATATTCTTCGTATCATTCCAAAAGCGTGCAATCTTGTGATACGAAAAGGAACCTGGGATGTGCCACCTATTTTTCCTTTTCTACAACAAGCGGCAAAAATATCAGATCACGAAATGAGACGAACGTTTAACAATGGTATCGGTATGGCTGTGATTGTATCTGAAAAAGATGTTCAGGATGTGCTGGAACGGCTTAACGGCATGAAAGAAAAAGCGGTTGTAATAGGAGAAATAATTAAAAAGAAAAAATCAGATCCGCGTGTTCAATGGATATAACCATGACGATAAGAAAAGCCCCAACCGGAACAATAATCCACATAAATATTACACCTCACAAAAAAATGGGAATCTACCCGGCACAGCTTCGCGTTTACCTATGCTGATACTTGGCATTGAAACATCCTGTGATGAAACCGCTGCAGCAGTCGTAAGAGACGGTGTTGAAATATTATCTTCTATAGTATCGTCCCAGATTGCTGTCCACCATAAATATGGTGGAGTTGTACCTGAACTCGCTTCAAGAAAACATATTGAAACTGTTACTCCTGTGGTCAATGAGGCAATCAAGAGATCCAACATTAATCTATCACAAATTGATGCAATCGCCGTAACCCAAGGACCGGGACTTGTAGGCTCATTACTGGTAGGATTTTCATTTGCAAAAGCTTGTGCATATGCCCTTGATATCCCATGGATAGGTGTCAATCACCTTGAGGGACATATAAATTCCGTGTTCCTGGAATCTAACTCGCCACCTTTTCCCTTTACAGCCATCCTTGCCTCCGGTGGGCATACCGGTATCTATTATGTTACGTCCAACACGGATATAAAGCTAATGGGTCAAACGAGGGATGATGCCGCAGGAGAAGCATTTGATAAGGTTGCAAAGATGCTTGGCCTCGGCTATCCCGGCGGAAACGTAATTGATAAGCTGGCAAAAAAGGGAGATCCTGAAAAAATCACCTTCCCCAGGGCATACTTAGACAAGTCCGGCTTTGACTTTAGCTTCAGTGGTATAAAGACGTCTGTAAAGCGTTATATTCAAACTCACAATAAAGAATATAAACAACAAATTCCTGACATCGTCGCCGGATTCCAGGAATCTGTTGTCGATGTCCTGTCATATAAGATCATAAATGCTGCAATTAAAAAAGATTGTGACCATATAGCTCTGGTTGGTGGAGTAGCGGCAAACAACAGGTTGCGAGAAAAAGTCAAGCAGGATGCCGATTCTAAAGGAATTGCCGCTTATATACCATCTTTTCAACTTTGTGGAGACAATGCCGCCATGATCGCTGCCGTCGGATATCACTATCTAATAGATGGAAAAATATCAAACATGAATGATGATGTCTATTCGAGAACAAAAACACTTAAAAAGTCATTTTTTTGACTTTTTACGTAACTAGTGTCTGAACGAAAACCCTCAATTTTTGAATTTTGAAATTCGAAATCCGAATTACGAAATCCGAAACAAATTCTAAATTCGAATGTTCAAATGCTCTAAACAACCGAATACCGAGGCTTTTGTTTTGAACATTGAAAAATTTGATATTCGATATTGTTTCGAGTTTCGACCATTTTATAAGATCAGGCGATATTCGGATTTTTGCCTGAACGGGAGTTTTCGTTCAGGCACTAACTAACAAATTTGACATACCTTTTTGATATTCGGAAATGAAAACAACTAATAATATTTTCTTTAAGAACTCAAAAAAGATGGATTCAATCTCTTCAAACAGTGTTGATCTGATCGTTACATCTCCCCCATATCCTATGATACAAATGTGGGACAAAATGTTCTGTAAGCAGAATCCATCTATAGAGGGTACATTAAAAAGATCATTAGGCATGGAAACCTTCGAATTAATGCATAAAGAGTTAGATCAAGTATGGAACGAAATATACCGCGTTTTAAAGGATGGGGGATTTGCCTGTATAAATATTGGTGATGCTGTGAGATCAATAAATGAAAATTTTAGCTTATACTCGAATCATTCGAGAATCTTAGGCTATTTGCAGAAATTGGGTTTTAATGCATTGCCGGACATCCTATGGCGAAAGCAGACCAATGCTCCAAATAAATTCATGGGTTCGGGAATGTTGCCTGCCGGTGCTTATGTTACTCTTGAACATGAATATATTCTAATAGTGCGTAAGGGTCCAAAAAGGGAATTTATAAAGACGGAAGAAAAAAGAAACAGACATGAAAGCGCTATTTTCTGGGAAGAAAGAAACATATGGTTTTCAGATATTTGGTTCGATATTAAAGGAACATCGCAGAAATTGCAAAACAGTGATGTCAGGTTAAGAAGCGCTGCGTTTCCATTTGAGATTGCATACAGACTTATAAACATGTATTCCGTGAAAGGGGATTTTGTTCTTGATCCTTTCTTGGGTATCGGAACTACAATGGCTGCTGCCATGACGGCAGGCAGAAACAGCATAGGTTTTGAAATAGACAAAGCTTTACGTGATACAATCCATGCCATTAGGAACAACATCGTCAATTTTTCTAATGAATATATTCAAAAGCGGATCGAGAAACATATTGATTTTACGGTAAACCGGATTAAAGCTAACGGATCGATGAAACACACTAACAAATATTATGGGTTTCCGGTTATGACGACCCAAGAAAAGAAACTTATTATTAACAATTTAATAAATCTCAAAAAAACGGGTGATAATACTTTTGAAATTAACTATTCCAAAGAACCTCAAGCAATGTTTTGCAAAGACTGGAGTACTGAATTGAAACAGCATGCTATTAAGATGTCACCAAAAAACAATTACACTGTAAAGGAAATATTAAATGGACAAAGTTAATCTTCATGGAATTTTTCCACCTATCCCCACTCCTTTTCTAAATGGGAAAGTTGCCTATGACAAACTGGAGTCGAATGTTAAAAAATGGAGTAAGACGGGAATTAAGGGATTTATAGTATTAGGATCCAACGGGGAGTATGTTTACTTGTCTGAAGAAGAAAAAAGAAAGGTGGTTGAAACCGTTGTTCAATCTTCACCTGACGATTTGTTGGTTATAGCAGGATCAGGGTGTGAATCTACTGAAGAGACCTTGAAGCTGACCAGGGACTGCGCCAAGCTTGATGCACACGCTTCTTTGGTAATAACGCCCCACTATTACGGCGACAAGATGAGCGAGTATGCATTGATTAAGCATTATACGGTTATTGCGGATAATTCTCCAATTCCAATTATACTATACAATGTCCCGAAATTTACACACATTAGCCTGACGGTTAATACAGTATCAACACTATCAGAACATCCAAACATTATAGGAATAAAAGAAAGTTCGGGAAATGTTAATCTGCTTAGTGAATTTTTAAATAATGTTGGTGAAGATTTTGATGTGCTCGTTGGAACAGCAGGGGTGTTGTTCGGAGCGCTATCTATAGGCTGCAGTGGTGGGGTTCTTGCTCTTGCAAACATCACACCGGCAAATTGCGTGAAAATATTTGAGCTGGTAAAAGAGGGTAGGTTTGAAGAGGCAATAAAAATCCAGCTTAGGATGATTCCGGTAAATAAAGCCATAACGGCTACGTACGGAATCAGTGGTTTAAAGGCTGCATTGGATATGCTGGGTTATTTTGGTGGTAACCCGAGACTCCCGCTTCCCAATTCAACTGAGATAGAAAAGTCTGAGATTAGGGAAATACTCAAGAGGGCTGAATTGTTGAAATGAAACATGTTTCTTCGAGGAGAAAATTAAGCAAAAATGGACTTTAAGCTATACCGGTTGTCATAAATATGTTCCGATTGACCAGCGTCTGAACTTCCGAG
>CAZQOH010000193.1:0-4829 GCA_964594355.1 uncultured Desulfobacterales bacterium | reverse complement strand
TAATTTTTATACTTACTCATCATTCAGGACAAATCCAAAGGAGGTGAGGACAATCGACCTACATCTATTCAGTCAATTTTTAATTACCGGTATAATAATGGGGATACTGTATTGCCTGATGTCTATGGGGATTAACTTTATTTACGGCATCATGAAAGTGATTAACTGGTCCATGGGCGAATTCTTTATGATTGGGGCATTCATACAGTATATATTGCTGACCTATTTTCTCGGAGCCGCTTATTGGTATGTTGGCGTAGTCATATCGGCATTGATTGTATTTTTTCTGGGGGCGCTGGTTCAACGACTTCTGATTAAGCCGATGTTTGTCGGGATCATAGAGGCAAAGATGGAATATGCAACCATCGTCACCATCTCTATGGCCATTTTTTTGCGAAATCTGGCTGTTCTCATAGGAGGCCCTTACATTTATACGCCTCCTGACTACGCCGGTCCTACTCAAATCTTGACGCTCCCGATCAGCGGAAACAGATTGGTGGCGCTGATCGGCGCACTGTTCTTGCTGGCCTTATTTTATTACTTTATTAAAAAATCATGGACTGGAAAGGCATTTCAGGGGGTTGCCCAAAACCGATCCGGGGTTCAGACCGCCGGTGTCAACGTCTTGAAATATGATATGCTCGCTTTTGGTATCGGGACGGCCCTGGCCGGCGCTGGAGGTGCTTTGTTGGCACCTATTTTCCTTGTACATCCAATGTGCGGTCTTGTTCCTACCGTCAGGGGATTTGAAATTATTGTAATCGCCGGTCTTGGTTCAATTCCGGGTATCCTTGTTGCCGGTCTGAGTTTAGGTATAGCAGAAAGCTTGGGGTCGGCATTTATAAATCCTTCTTTTGTAGACATCTATGGGTTTATTCTTCTGGTAATCATTCTTTCCATAAAGCCATATGGATTGTTTGGGAAAGCGGAACGTGAGGTCTGATTAAAATAGGTCGTAAGGTTAATTATGAAGATATTTACTTTGAAAAATATTGGAATGTTGGTGCTTCTGATAGTTGCCGTTTTTCTGCCCTTTGTCATATCCGATTATTGGTGTTATGTGTTAACGATTGCTTTCTTTTATACTATCATGGCTGCCAGCTGGAATTTATTGGGTGGTTATACCGGGCAATTCTCGCTGGGTCATCATACCTTTGCCATGATTGGGGCATATACATCCACGCTTCTGATGTCAAAAGCCGGGGCTCCTTTTTGGGTGAGCATCCCGGCCGGCATACTCTTAACTATATTTATCAGTTGTGCGCTGGGTATCTTATGCCTCCGTGTTCACGGTATTTACCTTGCATTAATCACGTGGGCGTTTGCAGAAGTTGTGCGTAATTATTTCAGGCTGCATTATGCATTTACTGGTGGCGACAGGGGCATAGACTCACCTCTGATTTTTGGAACCATAAAGCCCACTCCTTATTATTATTTGTTTTTGGGCCTTATGGTATTCGCAATCGTTTTGATCGCTATAATCATGCGTTCAAGAATTGGGTACTACCTGAGATCCATACGGGATGATTCCATAGCTGCCCGGTCCATGGGCGTTGATATAGTGCGGTATAAAATTTTTGCATTTATGGCGGCAAGTGGTATTGCCGGAATGGCCGGAGCGTTCTATGGTCATTCCATCGGGTTGATCAGCCCCGTAATGGGAGATTTCAATGAAATGGCGATGATCGTCATTTTTGTGGTCATCGGCGGAATGCGAACCCAGGCCGGGCCTGTCGTTGGAGCGATATCGGTCCGTTATCTCATGGAGATTTTAAGAGAATATTCTGAGATCCGGATTGTGTTATTAACTGCCGTTGTTATTCTCATTATGCGGTTTTTCAACGGCGGATTGATGGAGCTTTTCAGACGAGTGAATAAGTGGATTCGAAGAGACAAGGAAGGGCCTGTTTCAGCCTTTCAGGAGCCTTAGCAGGGCTATTGATGATTGATGATTGATTGAAGATCTATTATCTTATTATTATTATCAGGTTTTCATTAAATATTCAATAGAAAATTTCTTGAGTCGCTTTGCCCTGCTTTTTTCAACATACGTCTAATTATAAAATTGGAAGAATTCCTTAAATTGTCAATCGTCAATCGAAAATCATCAATCCAAAAGATCGTCAATATTCAATGAATAAAAGGCAGGATATTTATGGATAATCACGAAAATCAGTTATTGGAAGTGAAGAATGTCGTCAAAATGTTCGGAGGATTGAGGGCTAACGACAATGTCTCCATCCAGATAGAAAAGGGAGAAATTCGTGGTCTTATCGGCCCTAACGGATCCGGGAAAACGACTCTCATTAACCTGATTACCGGGATTTACAATGTAACCGAGGGAAGCATTCACTTTTACGGGGAAAAGATTAACGGCTTGCGGCCCGATGTGATTGCATCTATGGGTATCATGCGAACATTCCAGGTTGCCCGGGTTTTTCGCGACATGACCGTCCTTGAAAACATGTTGATACCGGCCTTTACCCAGGGACAATCGAGGAGTGAGGCTAAAACTCGTGCCGAAGAACTTCTCGATTTTGCACTTTTAACCCGCTTGAAAGATAAACAGGCCAAGAGCCTTTCAGGTGGTCAGAACATGCTGCTTCAGATTGTTCGAGGCTTTATGCACAAAGACCTCAAGCTTTACGTGATGGATGAGCCCTTTGCAGGAGTGCACCAGTCGATCAAGGGTATCATTATTGAATCCATCAAGATGATGAATCAGGAAAAGGATGTAACTTTTATAGTCGTAAGTCATGAAATGTCGACGGTTAAAACTCTGTGCAACAAGATTACCGTTCTATGTAAAGGCGAACGCATCGCTGAGGGCACAATGGAGGAGGTTGCTAACGAACCTGAAGTCATCGACGCATATTTGGGAGGATAAAAAAGATGGCAATGCTGTCTATAGAAAATGTCACCGCCGGCTATGTGGAGGAAATTGATATTTTAAGGGATGTTTCCCTTGAGGTGAAAGAAGGCGCTATTACTGGAATCATCGGTGCAAACGGCGCTGGCAAATCGACTGTCTTAAAGACTATTTTTGGTTTTCTTCATCCACGGCAAGGGAAAATCAAATTTCAGGGCAAAGAGATCCAAAACAATCTGCCCTATCAAATGAAAGAAATGGGAGTGAGTTATATGCTCCAGGAGTACAGTACATTCCCTGATCTCTCCATAAAAGACAACCTTCTATTAGGTGCCTGGACCTTTAGGCAGGATAAAAAGCGAGTAAACCGGAAACTGGAAGAAATCTATAATTTTTTCCCTGTGCTGTCGGAGAGGAGAGCTGAAAAAGCCGGTTACCTGAGCGGAGGTCTTTTGCGGACGCTGTCGGTCGGGAAGGAAATCATGTCTGAACCCACATTGTTGATGATAGATGAACCTTCTGTAGGCCTTCAGCCCAATATTGTAACCGAGATCTATAACCTTCTAATTAAAATCGCCCGGCAGGGAACAACCATTCTCATCGTTGACCAGAATATAATGAAAGCGCTTGAAGTTTCTGATTACATGTACATGCTTGACATGGGGGAGGTAAAGCAGGGCGGCCCCAAAGAGGATTTCGAAGAAGATATCCGTGAAATGATAAAAACTTCATTAATGGCTGAATAATAACATCTGGAAACTAAAACCGGTATTTTAAGGAGGGTAGTTGACATGGCGGGTAAATTGAAATTTGCCATACTTGGTAGTGGAAACGGCGGAAGAGCTTTCTGCGGGCAAATCGCTGAAAAAGGATATCCTGTGGTTATGTATGAGCCTTTGGAGGAGACAGAGGATTATTTAAAGCTAAGGGCTGAAGGAGAGATGTTCCTAAAAGGTGATATTACGGCCGGCGGTAAACTGAGCGGAGTAACCATGGATATTAAAGAAGCCGTCCAAGATGCTGATGTTATACTAATCGTTGTCCCTTCTTTTGCGCATAAACCCATATTTGAAAAATTGATTCCGGAACTTAAAGACGGCCGGCATGTTGTCATTGTGCCTGGAAACTACGGCGGACTGCTTCTGAAAAAGATGATGTTTGATAAGATTGTGAAAGCAAACATCACAATTTCTGAAACATCTTCACTCCCTTACGCTTGCAGGATTAGCTCGTATAACACCGTAATGATCTACAAAAAAAAGTTCCAGATGAAAATTGCAACCTCTCCTAAGCAGAATAACCGGGAAATAGTTAACATTATGAATGATATCTTTGAAGATTACATCAGTTTCGTTTCCGGTGAAAACCTGCTGGAAATGGATCTTGATAATGTTAATCAGACCCTCCATCCCCTTCCTGTTCTTTTAAATTATGGCAGCATCGAAAAGAATCCAAAAACCTTCAGGCACTATATGGATGGTGTTACGCCCCTGATCTCGGAAAAAATGATGCAGATGGATGATGAACGCATGGCTGTTGGAAAACAGTTCTCGCTGAAGCTCATGTCCACTTTGGATCAGCTGAAAATGTATTATGGAAGTAATGATGCCAAAACATACTATGAATACGTGAACAGTCCTGAAAGCCCCTATAAAGATATTGTTGGTCATAACGTGAGGAGCCGTTATGTTACCGAAGATGTTCCGGGTCTTGAAGTCCCCGCTGTACAACTGGCCAAACGGGTATCGGTGGAAACGCCGGTTACCGAATTGTGTATCAGGTTGGCTTCGGAGCTGCATGGTGTTGATTATATTTCAAAAGGATATACCCTTGAAAAGCTTGGGATAGCTGATAAAACACCCGAAGAAATCGTGGCACTGACATCATAGACCGCAAGCCCTGGAATCCTTGGACCCTCTTCTCCAACTAATTTGGAGAAGAACCAAATTTAATTATCTTT
>CAZQOH010000192.1:0-4869 GCA_964594355.1 uncultured Desulfobacterales bacterium | reverse complement strand
GAAAAACGGATCGCCGCCTAATTTTTCCATACACAACTCTTGACAATAACTCAAGATATTGAAATATTATGTGAAGCGGCTTCAAAATATTTTAAGATTCAGCGATTTGAGCATAGTATCAATTTAAGCTCTACTGAGTCCGATTTGAGAATACAGCTTCAAATGGATTCAAGGTATCAAGATTTTATTCCAAGAGCGAAAACTCATAATGTTTTGGGTTACGATATGAAGGTTGCCGATGTTAAGGATGTTCTTCAGGGCAAGACTTGGGCCTATTCCGACGAAGAAAGGCGCATGAGTAAAAGGCAAAAGGATTTGGCAGACATCCTACGGTTAATTGAATCATTTCCAGATTTAATGAATCAACTCTCTGATACCATACGAAAAAAAATTGAATTATAAACAAGCAGTGTGCGAACATAGCGCTGCACCAGAACTGCATTCCGCTGCGCTTCATGCAGTCTGGTGAGCTTTTCGTGGTGAGATTGAGATATGGCATTGATGGAGGAAGTAACGCTGACAGATTCTATAGAAATCAAGACAACACCTGAGAAGGTCTTTGATTTCCTTGTTCATCTTGTTGATGACGAAAGCTATCGTGCTTGGCACCCTGAAGACCATGTAGCCCTTCGCTGGCTAAAAGGAAACCCCTGGGAGGAAGGCTCTGTTGTCTACGCTGAAGAATACATTCACGGAGAATTGCATAAGTTGAAATTCCTTGTAACCAAGGTAGTCCCAAACAGAGAGATCCAATATGTCCCTGTATCTCGGTTTCTGAGGAGATATTTCCCGAAGAACACGTTTTACATAGAACTAAAAGATGAGACTTGCGTCTTCACCGCTAAAGGTACTTACAGGGTTGGCTGGCTTGTCAGAACCTTTGCCGGTAACAAACTTAATCGTGGTCTATCAAGTGTCAGGAAACACATGGAAGAAGAAGGCGAAAACTTGAAAAGAATACTTGAGGCTGAGGGAAGCTTACATAACCTTTAAGGATTCAGCATAAATCGATTTTATGTCAGGAAGATCCATATTTTGATCGCTGCATATGATTTAGGTATTTCACTTTAATTTTTCTATTTAATTTAAATTTAAAAAACAGGTTGACTTTTTTCTCATTTTATGCATTTTTATGCTTGAAATATTAATTCGGCTTTTCAGAAGTTTTTCAAAACCTTATGATTTATCCAATGAATCATAAACAACTCACATCACAATTATGAGAAAGGAGGTATCAATGGGGCAAGAAAAAGAATTTTATGAAAAGTTAGAGAAAAGAGGAGTCTCGAGAAGGGACTTCATGAAGTACTGTACTTTTCTTACGGCGGCCATGGGACTTTCATCGTCCTTTGTTCCAAGGGTGGCGGAGGTAATTGCAGCACCAAAACAGCGACCGCCTGTAGTATGGCTGCATTTTGCCGAATGTACAGGATGTTCTGAAGCCCTTTTAAGACCCACGTATCCTTACGTTGGTGATTTGGTTCTTGAAGTTCTTTCCATAGAGTATCATGAAACCATTATGGTTGCCGCGGGACAGCAGGCTGAAGATAATCTCCACGCGGCAGTGAAAAAATACAACGGAAAGTTCATATGCGTTGTTGAGGGAGGGATCGCAACAAAATACAACGGAGCTTATGGAAAAATCGGAGGTAGAACTTTTCTGGAAATTGCAAAAGATGTCTGCCCTAAAGCTGCTGCTGTTATATGTTTCGGAACTTGCTCTTCATACGGAGGTATCCAGGCAGCTAAACCTAATCCCGGAGGGTATAAAGGGGTTGGGGATGCACTGGGTATCGGGACATTAAATATACCTGGATGTCCACCCAATCCGATTAATTTAGTCGGAACAATCTTAAACTATCTTCTCCTTGGTAAACTTCCGGCGCTTGATGATCTTGGAAGACCGAACTTTGCTTATGGTAAAAGCATCCATGATCAGTGTCCGAGAAGGTCTCATTTTGAAAATGATGAGTTTGTTACCGAGTTCGGTTCAGAAGAGGCGGCTATGGGTTATTGTCTTTACAAGATGGGCTGCAAAGGTCCTGATACCTTTAATAATTGCCCAACTGCAAAGTTCAACGACGGTACCAGCTGGCCGGTTGAGGCGGGGCATCCCTGCATCGGATGCAGCCAACCCAATTTTTGGGATGAAATGAGCCCCTTCTTTGAGGAAATGTAGTTAACTGTTTATTTTTTGAATTAGAATCCTTTTAAATATAAAGGAGGAGATATTATGTCGAAGAGAATTACAATAGATCCAATTACCAGAATAGAGGGCCACCTTCGCATTGAGGTAGAAGTTGAAGGAGGCAAAGTTGTAAACGCCTGGAGTTCAGGTCAAATGTTTAGAGGCATTGAGCTTATTTTACAAGGGCGTGACCCCAGGGATGCTCCGCTTTTCACTCAAAGATCCTGTGGGGTCTGAACCTATACACATTATCTGACCTCGGTGAGGGCAGTCGAAAATGCGGTAGGTGTCAAAATTCCCGACAATGCACGAATCATCAGAAACCTTCTTCACGGTGCGCAATTCCAACATGACCACATTATACATTTTTATCATCTCCATGCTTTGGACTGGGTCGATATTGTCAGTGCATTAAAAGCAGATCCGGCCAAAACCGCCAAACTTTCCGACAACCTGAGCAATGCATCAGTTGGTGGTGTTCCATATTTCAAGCAAGTTCAGCAGCGGCTTCAAACATTTGTTGACAGCGGTCAGCTCGGTCCCTTTAACAATGCTTACTGGGGACACTCTGCTTACAATCTTCCCCCTGAAGCAAACCTAATGGCGGCTGCTCATTATATTGAAGCCCTTCATATTCAGGCCAGAGCCGCCAGAATGCATGCTATATTTGGTGGTAAAAACCCACACTTGCAATCACTCGTTGTGGGAGGAGTGACGTGTGTAAAAGACCTGACTCCCGACAGGATTGGTGAATTCCTATATCTCTGGAAAGAGACCCAGGCTTTTATTAAAGACGTTTACATTCCCGACCTGCTGGCGGTTGCATCTTTTTACAAGGATTGGGGTGCCATCGGAGGTACTACCAATTTTCTTGCGTGGGGAGACTTACCCGAGAGCGACAAAGAGCCTGAAAGCCTATTTATGCCCAGAGGTGTGATCATGAAAAGGGATCTTGGTGGTATAAAGATGGCAAAACAGGAGAAAGTTACCGAACACGTCAGGCGTTCATGGTATGAAGGAAGTTCGGAACGACATCCGTTTGATGGTGAAACAAAACCCCAGCACGGCGATTACAGGCCTGGTGACGGTAAGTATTCCTGGTTTAAGGCGCCCCGTTACGACGGAGAACCCTGTGAGGTAGGTCCTCTGGCAAGAGTACTGGTGGCATATGCAAGAGGAAAGAAAGATATACAATCAGTAGTTAACAGCACATTGAAAACACTTGGTGTGCCGGTTCAGGCACTCTTTTCAACCCTTGGCCGAACGGCAGCAAGGGGTCTTGAGACAGTCGTCATCGGTGATGCCATGGAAGGCTGGATCATGGAACTTGTTGGAAACATCAAAAACGGCAATACCAAGACATATGAATCCTGGGAAATGCCGGATAGTGCCATGGGGTACGGGCTAAATGACGTTGCAAGAGGATCTCTGGGACACTGGATCCAGATTGAAAATAAGAAGATCAAAAACTACCAATACGTGGTTCCTTCTACATGGAACCTTGGCCCACGGGATGCAAAAGGCAATTTGGGGCCGGTGGAAGAAGCTCTTATAGGAACTCCGGTGGCAGATCCCAAACGTCCTCTCGAGGTTTTAAGAACAGTTCATTCTTTTGACCCATGCGTTGCCTGCGGTGTTCATGTAATAGATCCTAATTCCAACCAGGTCTATAAAATCAAGGCACTCTGATCAAAGCTACTTCCCAACTGCAGCCCCGCCGTCGCTTTCGCTCAAAGAAAGCGGGCGGGGCTGTTTGTCAAGGTCTCTGTAAGTAAAACATATGAAATCACAACATATTATGATTTTAGGTGTCGGTTGTGTTCTTTTTTCCGATGAAGGATTTGGTATACATGTTGTGAAAAAATTGGAGAAGGTTTGCGAATTTCCAGAAAATGTTTCGCTTGTGGATGGGGGTGTGTTGGGATTAAATCTTCTTGGTGTTATTTCAGAAGCAGATCATCTTATCGTTGTAGATGCTATCAGGAATAATGGGAATCCCGGCGATTTATACCGACTGGAAAGTGATGACATTCCAAACCGTATACGAGCAAAAAATTCCCTTCATCAGGTTGATTTTCTCGAAGCGTTAACCATGTGCCAGGCCCTTGACAAAGTCCCTGAAACAGTAATACTTGGAGTGGAGCCTTTGGATATTGAGACACTTGGTATTGAGTTAACCCTTACAACCCGTGTAAAGATCGATCAGATGATTGAAATGGTTTTTTCAGAACTTGATCGCTTAGGTGTATCCTTTAACAGAAAGGAAGCAATGGATAATGTGTCTTGCAATCCCATCTAAAATTGTAAAAATTGAGAACAACATCGGAACAATAGATGTTGACGGTGTCAAGAGAAAGACCAGCCTGCTTCTCCTTGAAGATGCCAAGATTGGAGATTACGTAATCGTTCACGCAGGTTTTGCCATACATAAAATTGATGAGCAAGTAGCTATGGAATCCTTAAAGATTCTACGTGATACACTCTCTCTGGTGGAGGGGGGAGATTAATTTTATTATTTAGCCACAAAGGCACCAAGTCACAAAGTAAAAAAAGAATTTATTGTAACATTATTATACCGGTTGTCATAAATATGTTCCGATTGACCAGCGTCTGAACTTCCGAGCTAATCGTGGGTACAATTTGAAGCGTTCTACGGCTCGCTGCACTAAAATTAAAGAACT
>CAZQOH010000191.1:0-4885 GCA_964594355.1 uncultured Desulfobacterales bacterium | reverse complement strand
TGTAAATGAAAGAACTGTTCCGAATCTTTCACAAAGAACTTTCTAAAAATAACCGCATTAATACTTGACTTTACTTAAAAACAGGTTATCATAATTTAAATGAAATCTTTGAAAAATTCTTCCCGCTAAAGTTTCACTTCGTATAAAATGTTGAGTCTGACATCCCGTCGGTGGCGGGAGGCAAAAAGAGGCGTTTTTCAAAGGTATCTAAATAAAGGCTCGTCTTTACTGGCGGGCGGGTTTCGTTCTAAAGGGAATATCCATTTGTCAAAAGTGGCAACCCGAAGTTTGGAACCATGAGAATTTTTTGAAAGGAGGGTGTCACAATGGCTGATGGAATTGTAAAATGGTTTAGCGACAAAAAAGGCTATGGTTTTATTGAACAAGAAGATGGACCGGATGTATTCGTTCATCATTCAGGAATCAATGAGACCGGTTTCAAGTCTCTTAATGAAGGCGACCGGGTTACCTTTGACATAGAGCAAGGGGATAAAGGTCCTTCAGCAGTGAATGTCACAAAAACTTAGTACGTTGTTTTAACCAGAAAAAGGGCACTTCATCGAATTTTAATGGAGTGCCCTTTTTGATAGGACTCTTTGCTCCAAAAACGAAAAGTCCCGTTCAGGCACTAATTACCATTGAAGCGACCTCGTTTTCAACCACCTAAAATGTTTTCTTTCATCTTTTGAATCTCTTCCTCCCTTAAAGCACGCTTAAACAATTTCTCAGTCACGGTTAATGGTAAATTGTCTCTAAATTCAATATATTTGGGGACGGCATAAGCAGCCAATCTTTCCCGACAGTAGTCGATGATTTCCTGAGGTTCTATTTTTCCCTTATAATCATCCTTCAATCTAACAAAAGCTTTTATTCTTTCGCTGCCCGGTCTTTTAGGATCCGGAATACCAATTGTCACCGCCCCCGCTACTGCCGGATGTTTAAACAAAAGATCGTCGATTTCTATGGAATAGACTTTCATCCCGGAAATATTGATCATATCCTTGATTCGATCCACCACATTAAAATAACCATTTTCATCCATCTTACAAAGATCACCGGTTCTCAACCAACCGTCTTCTTCGAGACCGGAACCAGGCTCTGGCCAGTAACCTTTCATTACTTGAGGGCCCCTTAACCAAAGTTCACCGACATCGCCAAAAGGAACCTCTTTTTCTGTCTCGGGATCAACCAATTTTACCTCAGTATCGGGTACGGGTATTCCAATACCGGGTGTGGTTGAAGTTGCAAAACGTGTGACTTTCGAAAAAGCGCTAATATTAATATGGCTGATACATTCAGTAAGACCATATCCTTCCGAGATTGGCATCTTAATTTTTTCCTCAATTTTTATAGCTATTTCCGTGGGAAGAGGGGCGGCTGCTGAGACAATCATCACCGGCATTCTCTTAATTTCTATTCCCGATTGGGCTAAATTTAATATTTGAGTGGGAACCATACATATCAAAAATGGGCGGTATTCATTCATCAATTGAGCAATCATTTCCGTATCTCTTGGATCAGGAACTAAAAACACTTTTAGACCCCAATAGATGCTAGACTGCATTAAATAATGCCCATAGGCATGAAAAATTGGAATGGGTAATAAAAGAGAAGCTCTTCCTCTATAGGCGAGAAGAGGAGCCATCATCCAGGGAAGTCCCTGAAGTATACTTGCCAGTCTCTGAAAGTGGGTTATCATTACTCCCTTTGGGATACCAGTGGATCCGCCGGTAAAAGCAAGAACAGCAAGATCTTCCATTGGATTAATTTCAACTTCCGGAGCTTTAGGTTCATGATCTGAAATCAATTTTCTTAAACTATACGTACCTTTTATCTCTTTTATTTCTTCCGATTCAGCAGGAGAATAATCTTCAGCCGAAGTAACAATAATATTTTTGAGCCCACTTTTGTCTTTCACTGAATTAACAAGATCTAAGTTCTTATCAAGACAGATTATTGTTTCAGCTCCTGATTCTCTTGCCTGGCGTAATAACTCTGGTGCCTTTAAGAGCGGACTACTGGGAACAAGGGCGGCTCCTGTTTTGAGAACGGCAAAATCGCTAATCATGAACTGAGGACAAGTGGGGAGAAATACGACTACTTTGTCTCTCTTTTTGATGCCAAGATTCATCAAGGCATTTGCCAGTGAATCCACCTGCTGTTTTAGCTTTCTATACTTCATTCTATTCCCTAAAAAATAATAAGCATCCTTTCCAGGGAATTTTTCCGCTGTTTCATCTAAAATTGAGAATAACGGCTTTTTGGGATAATCAATAGTAGTTTTAAGTTTAAATGCTCCTACCTTATAGCTCTTTAGCCAGGGTTTATCAGCATATAACGCCATTACTTTTCACCCCCGTAAATTTGCCCGATTACTTCTTCCAGACCTAGTTCTCTCAATCTCTCCGGAGTTGGTTTGCCTGTAGTTTTATCCCAGCCTCGGAATTCATAGTAATGATCCAGGAAAACTTCTAAATTATTGACATGGCCCTTAGCCGGTCCTTCAGGGAGCGGGTCTTCCAATAATCTCTTGGGCAAGGTATCGTCAGCCCGAGTGAGTCCTTCTCTTATATTGAAGGTCCTTTCCAGATTGTAGGTTCTTTCACCAATTTTCCTGAATTCCTCGACCCCAAATTGCCGGCCGGTAACGGCCGCAATTATCTCGCAAATCTCTTGGGCATCTGAAGCCATTCCCATGAATTTACAAAATCCAACGGCATCAAAAACCGTCAAGGCATCTTCTAAGTCTTTGACTACCTTCGTTTCTTCAGGATTTTCCTTGAGAGGATCTTCGATTTCACTTTCTTCTATCACCAAAAAAGGGCTGGCAAGAAAAGTTGGGCCTTGGACATAGCCGGTGACATGGTCCCCGCCTCGGTTGGCGGTAGCAAAGGCAAGACCCGTAATCTTTGCTGCCCTTGAATCATAGGCCGGCAGTTCAAGCCCTTTTACATGCATGGCAAATCTCTCTGAGTCTTGACCTAATCTTTGCGCCATTATCCTTGTTCCCTCGGCCAGAAGATCTCCCACACCTTCCCTTTTGGCAATTTTGCGAACAAGCTCTATGATCATTTCGGAATCGCCAAAGTTTATTTCCAACCCTCCGGCATCTTCTTTTGTGAGAATTCCCCTTTCAAAGCATTCCATGGTGAAGGCAATGGTGCTGCCACATGAAATAGTATCCAGACCATAATCATTGCAGAGATAGTTGGCCATGGTAATTGATTCTAAATCTGAATTGTCACACATCGACCCGAAGAATGCCACGGTTTCATATTCCGGGCCCTCGCCTTTTTGTCCCCTATATGGGCCTTTCTTTATTTCCGTATCCCGACCACATTTAATTGGACAGGCATAGCAACCAACCTCCCGCACAAGGACCTTTTCATTCAGGGCTTCTCCATTTATCTCCTCGGCAAAGGAGCAGACTCCGGTTTGCCAGTTTCTGGTGGGTAAGCCTCCGCAGACGTTGACTATATCTAAAACCAAAGTTGTCCCATACCCTTGTAAGCCGGCACCGAAGATACTCTCACCAAGAAGTTCATATTGCTTTTTAGACACTTCTTGAAATGCTTTTTTATCAGCAATTCTGATCTCTTTTGTTCCTTTTACCGCAATAGCCTTCAATTTTTTTGACCCCATTACAGCCCCCAGCCCACATCGACCGGCTGTTCTATGAAGGTCATTCATGATTGCGGCATATTTAACCAGATTTTCTCCAGCTATTCCTATACCGGCAACATTAAATTTCTCGCCTAATGTTTTTTTGAGCATCATAGTGGTTTCTGAAACATTCTTTCCCCAAAAATCAACGGCATCACGAAGCTCAGCTTTTCCATCATCAATTACAAGACAAGTCGGCTTTTTTGAAATGCCTTCAAATATAATTCCATCAAAACCTGAATGTTTAAGATCGACCCCCCATCGACCACCGGAATTGGACTGAGCCCATATATTGGTCAAAGGTGATTTAGCAACGACACTGTACCTGGCAGCACTCGGAGAAGGGGTTCCGGTTAAAAGACCGGACATAAAGATCAGTTTATTTTCCGGCCCTAAAGGATCTATTCCCGGTTTAACTTCATCAAATAAATATTTCCCAGCTATTCCCCTCCCGCCTAAAAATTTTTTTGCTATTTCTTCAGGAATCTCTTCTTCGGAGATTTTCCGCTCCGTTAAATTCACCCTCAAGATCTTTCCCATCAATCCAAACATTTTGTTACCTCCAACACAGAAAATTCAAATATAAAAATCGGTTTTTAATTCTTTAAGGAGGGCTTTGAACGATCGGAGCTCCTCCGATTCCAACTCATCTGGAAACTTATCGCTCACTTCCCCTGCAATATCTACCAATCTAATGGCTGCTTGTGCGGCCGCCGCTAGTTTTGCAGCTTTTTTGAAATTAAAAGGCACCAATTTAAGTCTGTTGGTTGCCATCTCCTTAACTACGTTTAGTTCCTTTTTTAATACTTTTTTCCATCTTTCATACTTAGCTTCAAGAACATAGTCTCCGTTTCTTCCTATTTCACTGGGAACGATTTTAGCTGAGCGGCATTCACCATGCCATAAATCCATTAGAATGAAAAGGTCGTCATCTAATTCGGTTTCCGAATCAGCCTTAAAAACCAGAGTAACTGATCCTTCCCAGGTTCTAGCAACTTCTTTATATCGGTCATCTGCTTGAACCATTTTTTCAAATTCAGAAACCCACTCCGGAGTAAGCACAATGTAAGGTTTTGATTCTGATTTATTTCTTTCCGCCACTAATTTGGCATAGTTTTCATCCCACTCTTTCGTGCCTGCCTTATACATAATTTAGTCTCCTCACATGTTATAGTGTTTGCCAAAATAACGTTCCGTTTCAAAGAATGTATGCAGCGTCTGA
>CAZQOH010000190.1:0-4891 GCA_964594355.1 uncultured Desulfobacterales bacterium | reverse complement strand
CTTTATGAATATCATTAAATTTTGTATGTTATCCGGCTAGCAAATTTATAAATTATCATTGATATTCATCTCGATAGATTTTTGGCATGATTGTTATCCACAAAACTATATGCTTACTGGTTCGGCTAAATATAAGCATGAGGTCAAATATAACATGAGTTCGATATTTATAAGCTATGCACATAAAGACAAATCATTCGCGAGAAGGTTCGCTGCTGATTTGCGAGATAATGGTCATAATGTGTGGGTTGATGAGACAGAGCTTCTTGTTGGTGATTCTATCATAGAAAGAATAGGCGATGCTATTGAGAGTGTGGATTTTGTTGCAGCAATAATTTCTTCAGCGTCGATAGACAGTCATTGGGCTCAAAAAGAGCTGGATCTTGCTTCGAACCGGGAAATGGACGAAAAACGAGTTGTTGTTTTGCCTATTCTTTTAGATGATGTTGGGTTGCCAGGATTCTTGAAAGGTAAGCTTTATGCTGATTTCAGAGCAAAAAACAGCTACCAAGAAGGGCTCAACAAATTATTAGATCGTCTCGGACCCAAAACAGCACCGCCAGATCTATCTTCTGGTGAGATGGTAATTAAGCCCTATTTATTCATCGATACATCACGCCACGGCTATCTGAGAGTCCCACAATCGGAATTAGATCAACTCGGTATACGCGATAAGATAACGGAATATTCATACGAAGACAGTCTGTATGCTTATCTTGAGGAAGATTGTGATCTAACTACCTTTATTGAAGCTAAGGAAGGAAAGCATGGCGATGATTACGATTTAGAGGAAGATCTTTTTTCAGTCTATGTCGAGGAGTTTCCATTTAATGAAGGATTAATTAAAACAAGCCGAACAAATACATCCAGTTGAAAGCAAAGCGCGGTGCTTCTTGTTCCTCGTCGCTCTGCATTTTGCTGCCGCTGATGTGAAACGTTCTGCTTTGGAATGCACCTTGATGAAATACTTAATAAAAATATTTCAATACTCAAAAAGATTGTACATTTGGTCAAGAGAACCTTGGCCCCTTCATATATTTCCTGCTTTGGTAATTATACACCTTCTTTTTCGACAATTGGCACCTGAAAGCCATACGAAAATTAATGGCTATTTCAGTGCTTGTTTTCAAATTGCTGGTGGTTTAATCGTTCTCCACTCAATCAATAGCAATATGCGACTTTTTTCAAAATCAAACATAATTAAAGAGGTTTATGCATGGATCAAAAGCTTTCCCCTACGATCCAGAAACCTAACAATAAGTGTTTCTGATTCCATGGTTGCGACTTCGGGCCTTTCTGCAAATGTAGTTACAGTGCCGAACATTTCAAATATTGAAGAAAAGGTTGAATATCTTTTAAAGGAAATAAAGCGCATTGATTCGAAAATTGAAGACACAAAAAATAATTTTCAACAAGAGCTTCAACTGCTTATTAAAAAAAGAAAAAAGAAACAAAGTAAAATGCAAAATAGAATACATGAGATAGAGATGAATTTAAAAAGCACAATCGTAGGTTCTGTTAAACTTGAAATTCTTGGAATATTTACTCTCTCATACGGAATATTTATACCAATAATTTATTAACGGTGCCGAATAAGTCATTTGAGTGGACGCGGAAGACACCGGGCATTTTCCCGGACAGCCATGGCCGCGCCACTCAATTCCAGCGTTCGGCAAACTCTTCGCTTTTTCACAGAAAGGAGGTATTCTTGTCAACGATTTCGGAACTCCGCCCAACTGTGCACCATCGAATCATGGACCTTGTTGAAGCAGCCGGTATGGACGTCAGCGACTGGGCAAATTTCAAGGGTGGTAAGAACAAAGCCGCAACGAATCCCAAGTACTGTTACGAGTGGTCGTATATTGAGCCGAAAAAGCTCGTTGTACTTAATCTTTGGTATGCATTGATGAAGGAACGCGACGGAATGATACTTCAAGAATTGAACTATCGCGAAATGGCAAAGAAGTATACGGCTCCTCCAAAGAAGCCTGCTTGGGAGCGAAGGGCGCGCAATACTGATCTCGTTATTCAGACTGCCGCCCGCGACATGCTTCCCGTTCGCGTAGTGATTTGCGACGGTAAAATGCGTGATGTCGAGAACGATAATTCAAAGCCATCGAGAGTCGAGAAACGTCAGGTTGACCCAATCCCCTGGGCGGTAACAGCATACGACTGGGCAACGGGTGCGTGCATTGTTACGCGAGGTGCAATCTCAACGCGCTTCGTAGATCAGTTTTCGGTTGATCCACAATCAGCAGTGCCGCCTGAACGGCGTATGGTTACCGCGAAGGCCTTCGTCCGAAGTACGCAAGTGCGCCGAGATGCCCTCTTGCGGGCAAATGGGACCTGTGAGTGGTGTTCGCAGCGTGGTTTCGACATGGCTGACGGAAGAATATATATAGAAACTCATCACGTGATTCCGCTCGCAGCAGGTGGGGCAGACACTGAGGATAATGTAGTAGCACTTTGCCCGAACCATCATCGAGAAGCGCACTATGGTGTCAAGGCGATAGTGATGCGAAAGCAGCTTCTTGAACATAGATTACAACAAACTCATGCTGAACAAATCTAATTCAGCCGACGCAAAAAGCCCCGCGTGGCTGATTAGCATCGTTACGTTTCAATTATTTGAATCGACATTTTCTTTTCACACTTTTTCATATGCTTTATTTAGCCAAACATCCTGTTAATATTGAATGCCCCTTTTGCAGTTTTCTCAATAGAGTTACGCTTAAAGAAGTAAAACTAAATAATGTATCAATTTGCAGAGGGTGTAAAAAGAATATCAGGCTTATAGATCAATTTTATACAGTAAAAAAGGCATTGAGAAGCTTTTCAAGGTCAATTAAGAAGTTTGAAGAGGAGCTTTCAAAGCTGGGGACTATTACAATAAAAATATAGGAGGTTTTATGGACCGTCAGTTAGTTCAAAACATCCGCTATAAGCTTCAGAAACGCATAAGTCGTTTAAATTCGGTCGAAACCATAGTATCGTTTATTCCCACTTTAGCACAATTCTGGAAATATTTTGATCAGCAAGGTACATTGGTTGGCATTATAGACCTTTTACTCCTTCAGTTCCCTGAAATCGAAAATGATATTATTCGGATTGTTCAGGAGAATCAAGATCTTTATGGTGATTCTGAAGAAGAGGCTGCAGCTATTGGATATCATGTCTTACGAAGAGTTATTCATTTTAATGAAACCAGTCAAGTTCAACTAATAGCCCAGAACTACGGACAATCAACAGAAGAGCACGGAGCATTAGAGTTTATTCGAGAAATATTCTTAGAGCCATTCTATGAGTATGTTGATGAACAGTTAGACGATCAACGAGCTATGCTCGCTCTATTAATTCGATATAAGCATCGTTCAGAATGGTTTTACCGAGATTATTTGTGGAACTTGAGTCAGACAGAACGACGTGGAGAAAAAGAACTTGCTATTAATCTTTATTCTTATCTATTCGACCAAGGGATTGATTTCACAATCGAACCATCATCCATATCAGGTGAAATTGATCTTATAGCATCTCAAAATACTGATGACCCTCTGTTATTAGATGCAAAAATATTTGATGGTGATGGACGCGGTAAAGCCTATATACGAAAAGGCTTTAATCAAATTTATACATACACCCAGCAGTACAATGAGCCGTTTGGCTATTTATTAATCTATAAAGTTTCTGAAAAGGACTTGAGGTTTTCTTTAAGGCTTTCATCAAATATCCCAATGGTTATTCACAATCACAAAACTATTTTTCTTATTACAATTGACCTATACCCGCATGATAAGCCGGTGTCTCAGCGTGCACCAATAAAAGCAACAGAAATTACCGAAGAGGAACTGATCGAAATTATAGATGAAGATCAGAACTAAGACGAAAGCCTTAAAACATAACATGTGTCCGAACGCAGACGGGCTAAAACCCGCGCCCGCTGGTTAGGCGTAGCGTAGGCTCCACATGGAATTGAGATTTTTCCTTATTTGAGTTCATGTGGCTTCGAATCGCCAGTTGCGGATTTTATTTGTAAAAGCCCATCGGTAAGTGAAAGTCGTTGCTGTAAAAAGGTTGCTATTTTAACGATTTAGGCGGTACTGTAAGAAATTGTTCTACCTGTTGAATAAATTTATTCAACAGCAACTCTTCATTCGCATGACTCTTTCGTAAAAGTCCATCGGCAAAAAACGGCAAATTAACGAAAAAGAAGTTATTTCTATGAGTTATGGACACTTTAATAAATAATTCTGCCTGTCCAATAAATTTATTGGACGACACCCTGTAACGATTAAAACTGCACAATTATTCTTTATTCACAGACACTTAATAGATAGACTAATGCAGAGTGTTTTGGGTAATTTTGCACGGTAGGTTTTCAGTTTCATTTTGGGAGAGGTGGGAAAGAAAAGGGTCACATATACAGTTTATGCCTTATGAGTTCCCTTGGCCCCACCTTATGCTTAAACAAAATTACAATCATCTTGTAAAATTGCGCTGCAATCTTCCAAGATAGTCGTATAATTGCTCTATGGAAAACCATCTGATTTCTCGACTGTTTCATGTCCCCGATTATTCATTTTTTCTTTTCGGCCCCCGTGGTGTTGGAAAAACAACATATTTACGGCCTGTAAAAGAGTTTCTTGAACAACTGCCCCACGGTCAGGTTTTTTAGAAAAGTGAGCCCAATTTTCCAACAGAATCGCCCAACCACGCCTCTCACTCGATATTTACCATTATTTGCGTGAATCTGCGAGAATATGATTGAGCTTGAGGTCAGAAATCCTTCTGAAATGACGGAGGTTACCGGTTACAAGTTCCAAATTATGACTTATGGCGGTGGCAGCAATCTGAACATCCGCATCGGGAAGGATTGTTCCCGTTTCTTCAAGAT
>CAZQOH010000189.1:0-4926 GCA_964594355.1 uncultured Desulfobacterales bacterium | reverse complement strand
GAAACCCAGATGGTTTTCTATTTTTAGTTATTCTTTTGTGCAAAATTCAGGTATATTCTCTGGAATACGGGGCGTTTCACAAACCAAAATGTGGCAAAATTGTTTGGTTTATCATACTCTTCCGTAAGCAGGCGGGTCAGTATCGTTAGAAACAGACTCCGTGAAGATAAGATATTTAAGGCTAAGTTAGATAGGCTTAGTGCGTTAATCAAGATGTGACCCCAATATGGAAAAACTTGATTATTTTATAAGACGATTTTTGCTGGTGATCCCGACTTTTTTGGGTATTACCATACTATGTTTCGGGCTTATCCAGTTTGTTCCGGGCGGTCCCGTGGAACAGATTATCATGCAGATGAAAGGTATCGGTGCCGGCGAAGCAGCCGCAGGTACCGGTGTCTCAGGATCTATTTCCGAAGAGCAGCGTAAAGCCATAGAAGCACACTTTGGTTTTGACAAGCCCTTTTACAAGCGATACTGGAAATGGCTTGTGACGGACAGAATCGGTATGAAGATGGAATCCTATAAGTTCCCAAACAAGACAGCCTGGCAGCTTATCAGCGAACGGTTTAAGGTTTCGCTTGTTTTTGGAATTACAGGTTTTATTCTTTCATACCTGGTGTGTATTCCACTTGGCATAATCAAGGCGCTACGTCACGATAAGATGTTTGATCTGATATCAAGTATAACTGTCTTTGTGGGATATGCGATTCCAGCCTTCGCATTTGGAATGGTCCTGAAAATGCTTTTCTGCGGTACAGTGGAAGGCCTATGGGACTTTTTTCCCATATCCGGATTTCATTCAGACAATTTTGCCGTCCTCACATTCTGGGAAAAATCGAAGGACATCTTTATGCATATGTTTCTTCCAGTTCTCTGTTATGTGATCGGGAATTTTGCCGTATTAACCCTCTTGATGAAAAATTCTCTTCTTGAACAGATCGGTAAGGACTACATACGAACCGTTCTGGCAAAAGGGGGTAGTTTTACCAGAGCCATTTGGGGACATGCCCTCCGCAACTCCTTAGTTCCCATAGCAACCGGCCTGGGTTCCATTTTAACCGTCATGTTTGCAGGATCTGTGATTATCGAACAGGTTTTTGAAATACCGGGTATGGGCCGTCTAAGCCTTGAAGCAATTGTGGGCCGCGATTATCCCGTATTCATGGGTATTCTTTCTCTCACCGCCATACTGGGTCTTGTTGGAAACATCCTGTCGGACTTTTTGTATGTCCTTATTGATCCCCGAATAACTTTTCAGGAAAACATATAACAGAGAATGATTACTAGGATCTTTAAAAATCCGATAACAAGAAAACGGTTTACACGCTTTAAAGAAATGAAACGCGCCTATTTCTCGTTATGGATAATTACCATTCTTTATCTTGCGAGTTTCTGCTCAGAACTTATTTGTAACAGTGCTCCTTTGTATGTCAGGTTCCGGGAAAAATCATATTTTCCCGTATTGAAGTTTTATCCCGAAAATGAATTTACCGGAAGCGGTAAAAAAACAAGACCTGATTATCATACAATCAGCAACAGCCCCGCCTTTAGGAACAACCCCGACAATTATATGATTTTTACACCTATTCCATTCGGTCCTTATGAAAGTATTGATCCAAAATCGATTGCAGTTTCAGATCTTATAACCCTTAAGATCACTCCCATGCCGATAATAGGAACCGTAAATGTAAGAAAAGATTATTCCATTGTAAAATCTGCACGTTTTGGACTTTTTATAGATAAAAAAGAAAGGGAAGTGAAAGGTCTTGACATTACGCGATATTTCTCTATCCCTCAAGTTTTCAGACAGGCCGTTGAAATACGATTTGCCAACCAAAAAGCTCCTCCATTTTCGAATAAAACCAAACGTTTTGACGGGAAAGAAGTCGTCATTACGCTATCTACCTTTTCGCCAAGAAAAAGGCTTCCAAAAACAGTCAGAATTACATTTAGCGAGCTTGAACCCGAAGATAAAACAGCAGTTAAGCAAACCCAAGAATTCGTCTTTAACAGACAACTCGAAATCATTAAAGAAAATGTTGGAAAAGATGTTCCCAATCTATGGAACGATATTTCATATCGTAATAGAAAAGAACTTTTAGACCTTGTACAAAGCCGTTTTTTGGGTCCCATCGATATCCTTCGTCTCACCATCGGCGGTAGAAACTACACGGCCGCTTTTATAAGAGAAGATGTTCGCTTTCCCTATGCGCCTGTTAAAGGGCATCTGATGGGTATCGACAGCGCCGGAAGAGACGTCTTTGCGAGAGTCCTGTATGGTCTTAGAACATCAATGACATTCGGATTGATGCTTGTTGCCGTTTCTATGATCCTGGGTATTATCACAGGATCCCTTCAGGGATATTTTGGCGGGATCCTGGATATAACGGCCCAACGCCTCATTGAAATTTGGAGCGCGCTCCCATTTTTGTATATTATGATACTTATGGGATCGACTTACGGACGAAGTTTTTCTTTACTCCTTTTCTGCTACGGGCTTTTCAACTGGATCGGCATCTCATACTATATACGCGCAGAGTTTCTCCGCTTACGAAAACAACCGTTTGTGGAGGCTGCAAAATGTATGGGTATATCTTCATATAAGGTCATATTTAAACATATTTTGCCAAACGGCATGGTGCCTGTCATCACCTTTTTTCCCTTTTCACTGGTCGGCGCCATTGGAGCACTGGCCGCTCTTGACTATCTCGGATTCGGACTTCCACCGCCCACACCCAGCTGGGGGGAACTTCTCTTTCAGGCTCAGCAATATCGGTGGGGTTGGTGGCTTATCCTTTATCCGTCACTGGCGTTGTTTATTGTTATGATTCTCGGTGTCTTTGTTGGAGAAGGTATTAGAAACGCCTATGATCCCAAAAGATATACCCGACTGGAATGATGAGTACACAATTACTTAAAATAAATAACCTTACGGTTGCCTTTAGAACAGACGAAGGTGCTTTTAATGCTGTTGACGATGTTTCATTTCACATAAACAGGGGTGAAATCGTCGGGCTGGTAGGTGAATCCGGGTGCGGTAAATCGGTGACGGCGCTAAGCATACTTCGCCTCATCCCTTCACCACCGGGCATCATTAAAAAGGGTAAAATTGCCTTTAATGATATGGATCTTTTGAAATTAGATGCAACTCAAATTCGAAAAATCAGGGGCAAAGCGATCAGTATGATTTTCCAGGAACCTTCCACCGCTTTGTCTCCTTTACAAAGAATTGGCCGGCAGATGGTTGAAGCGCTTCAGCTTCATGAAAAACTGTCTAGAAAAGAAGCCTGGAACATCGCAGAAAACTGGCTGGAGAAAGTAAGAATTCCGGATGTAGGTGAAAGGATGTTCGCATATCCTCATCAGCTTTCCGGAGGCATGCAGCAAAGGATTATGATTGCAATGGCGTTGATGCTGGAACCGGAGCTCATCATTGCCGATGAACCGACGACCGCTCTTGATGTAACCATACAGGCCCAGGTTTTTGAGCTGATCCGTGAAATGAGACAAGAACAAACATCCATACTATTGATTACTCATGATATGGGAGTTATCTGGGAAATGTGCGACCGTGTACTGGTTATGTATGCATCAAGGATAGCAGAGGAAGGTACAAAAACCAGCATTTTCTCAGAGCCGGCACACCCTTATACTCGGGGGCTTTTAAAGTCGATCCCTAAACTTAAGGGAACTAAAGAGGGGTTAAAAGCAATTCCCGGTCAGGTACCGTCGCCTTTGCAATATCCATCGGGTTGTCATTTTCGAGATCGATGTCCCCATGAATTTGAAAGATGCGCAAAAGAAACGCCACAGCTTACAAATCTTAGCGACGGCCACAAGGCGGCTTGCTTTATTGCCAATCAATTGATTGAAGCATAAATCAGAGACCGTTCAGGATTCATATGAACGAAACCGCAACAACAAAAACGATACTTGAAGTAACAGACCTCAAAACATGGTTCCCTATAAAACGGGGTATTCTTGCCAGGACTATAGGGTATGTCAGAGCAGTGGATGGAGTTTCGCTTTCTGTAAAAAGGGGTGAGACGCTGGGTCTGGTCGGCGAATCCGGATGCGGCAAAACCACGCTGGGAAAGACCTTGTTAAGACTGGAAAAGGCACAGGATGGGGATATTCTGTATGATGGAAGAGATATTTTTGCCCTGTCCCAAAGCGAATTAAGGGGTTTAAGAAGAAGGATACAGATCATTTTTCAGGATCCAATGTCTTCTTTAAACCCGAGAATGAACGTTCTTGATATCGTGACGGAAGGACTGGTCGAGTTTCGTATGATTGAGGGGAGCGTAGAAGAAAACGCAATAAGGCTTTTAAATGAAGTCGGTCTCGATAAAGACGCCATATACCGTTACCCCCATGAATTTTCCGGTGGACAGCGTCAGCGGATAAATATTGCAAGAGCCATATCCTTAAGACCTGACTTTGTTGTCTGTGACGAGCCTGTCAGTGCCCTTGATGTATCCGTTCAGGCTCAAGTCATCAATCTTCTCATTGAACTGCGAGACAAATATAATCTCTCTTATCTTTTCATCTCTCACGATTTGAGTGTTGTAAGTCATATTGCAAACCGTGTGGCAGTGATGTATCTGGGCAAAATCGTTGAATATGGATCAACGGATGATATTATCAATAAACCCATGCACCCTTATACAAAGGCGTTAATTTCAGCCGTTCCGGTACCAGGTGCTGATAAGATAAAAAAGATTGTACTGAAAGGTGTGATACCCTCCCCTTCTGCTCCACCCCCCGGATGCAGGTTTCATACGCGTTGTCGTAATGTTATGGAAATATGCAGGGAAAAGGAACCGGAGATGAGGCGATCAGGTTCTCGCCAGGTGTGGTGCCATTTATATTAACACTCTTCATATTAAATCAGACAGGATATACAGGATTAACATGATTTTA
>CAZQOH010000188.1:0-4994 GCA_964594355.1 uncultured Desulfobacterales bacterium | reverse complement strand
CTAAAGTATTACGGCATTTTTTGAGTGGAGATGAGGGGAATCGAACCCCTGGCCTCGGCATTGCGAACGCCGCGCTCTCCCAACTGAGCTACATCCCCACAAAACGATTTATCTTCCATATCAAATTGCAAGTAGACGGTCAATTCAAAATATCTTAATAATTGACCGGTGGAAAAATATTTGACAGGATAAACATGATTTAAAATTCAATTACTTTTGAAACGATCCTTTTTTCAAGCAGATAAGCAGATAAAATGTTATAAAAAATCTTGTTTTATAAACAACGGTTTTATATACCGTTTGTCATAAATATGTTCCGTGACCAGCGTCTGAACTTCCGAGCTAATCGTGGGTACAATTTGAAGCGTTCTAAGGCTCGCTGCGCTAAAATTAAAGAACTCGACCTCGCTACGCTCGGGACTCAAACAGCTTCAATTTTTACGCTCCGCTTCGCCAAGAACGCTTAATCAAATGTCCCCAAATTGATTAGCTCGGAAGCTCAGACGCTGCATACATTCTTTGAAACGGAACGTTATTTTGACAAACACTATAAGGTCTTATTTAACATTGGTTAAAAAATTTAATCTACTTAGTTTGTACTATAAAGGATGAACGATGACTAACGAAATCATACTTAAAGATGCATTTAAACGATATACTGAGGATCAGGACAAGATATTACCACCCGAAGAGACAGTAAAACGATTTATGGAAAAATTACAAAAGTTGAACCTTGATATTTTAGAAAAAACCATAAGGATTGACAACGGCAGGTTGGATATTCCTGTCTATATTAGTCGATGCGGTAAGGATGCAATGTCAGTCACGGGCACCAAAAAACAGATGGGAAAAGGCGCCACTCCTCAGCAGGCTGAAGCAAGCGCAGTAATGGAACTGGCCGAAAGATTCAGTTTTTTCAGCTTCTACAGAAATCCGAAAAATTTTTTTGAAGAAAAATACTGTAATATTAAAAATAAAGCCATTCCCTTTGAAATGATTGCCCAATCAGTACATGATAATTCTGAAAATATTGATGTAAGCCAAAAGATATTTGAAAATTATCCCCTGAAATGGACAAAAGCATTTAACCTAACCAGGAATAAGGAAGTCTTTATTCCATTTGACTGGTTTTTTATAATCAATGAATTCAACGGACCATCCGCCGGCAACTGTGTAGAGGAGGCACTTTCTCAAGGCATTTGTGAAATTGTAGAAAGACACGTATCATCAATTATCAGTCAAAAGAAGTTGAAAGTTCCAAGAATAAATCCTGATTCAGCAACAGACCCACTGGTAAAGGAAATGATACTAAAATATAGAAATGCCGGAATAAAATTCTATCTTTCCGATTTTTCTCTTGAAATGGGTATCCCTTCTGTGGGTATTTTAGCTTATGATCCATCAACCTTTCCAGAAAAAAGTGAAATCGTCTGGACGGCGGGAACAACGCCAGATCCGCAAAAAGCTTTAAGCCGCGCCTTAACTGAAGTTGCCCAACTTGCCGGTGATTTTAATACTTCATCCAACTACGTAGCAAGTGGTCTCCCCAAATTTTTAAAAATCGATAAAGCTGAGTTTATCACCAAACAAGAAAGTGAAACCGAAATAACAAGCCTTCCTGATCTTTCGAACAATAACATAAAAGTTGAGGTTGAAAATTGCATTTTGGCCTTAAAAGAAAAAGGGATGGAAGTAATTGTGGTAAATACAATGCACTCTTTACTTGAAATACCCGCTTTTTATACAATAATACCTGGGGCCCATTTTAGGGAACGGGCTTTGGAAACCAGCGTTGCGATGTTTTTTGCCAAGATTATCATGGAAAGTAGTAAGCCTGAAGCGGCTGTTTCTGAACTTAAAAAAATTGATGTCCTTCTTCCTGGAAAGTACTATACAAACTTTTTTCTTGGATCTTGCTATCTATCAATGAATGATCCCAAAAAAGCATTCAGATACTTTAACAAAGCACTTGACCTTAATCCCACGAAACAGGACATTCCCAGCATATACTCTTATATGGGAATATGTTTAAAGGACATGGGAGAATACAGGAAAGCATTATCAGTGCTCAAAGAGGGAGAAAAATACGATAAAGAAAGAACAGATATTTATAATCTTATGGGATTTTGCTATTTCAAATTAAAAGATCATAAAAAATCTATAGATTGTTTCAACAAAGTGCTCAAACTTGATCCAAGTTCAGCTATTGATTATGCAAATATTGCCTCAAATTATCGTGACATGGAAAAAAAGAATAAGGCCATTCTATTTTATGAAATTGCACTAGCCATGGACCCTGAAATAGATTTTGCAAAAGATAGTCTGAGAAAATTGCGACAAATGCAATAGTTCACCACGGATTTTCACGTAATTACACTGATTTACGAAAGTGTTTTGTATGCGGATTCCGTGTCTTTCAGTTGTGAACTCTTACCGATAAATGAATTAGTCAAGCCTAAATGGAATCGCTTTCTATAAGCTCTCCGGCAAGATTAATATAATCAATTGCCCCATAGCTGTTTCGTCTGAAAAAAACCACCGGCTTACCGACATCCGCACTATCTGCAATGGTCGTGTTAATCCTTATTACTGTTTTGAAAAGCAAGTCTTTATATCTGTCGTCATTTTTTAGCTTCTTTATAATGTTATGGCTTGCTCGAGTCCTCTGGTCAAAAAATGTTGCAACAATCCCCACAACATTAAGTTCAGAATTAATCTCTTTTTTTATCAGGTATATAGTATCAAAAAGTTCATCCAATGCTTCATAAGAATAAGGATGTGTTTGGCATGGCACTAAAATCTCTTTTGCGCATGCAAACACGTTAATAGTCAGAAGTGAAAGGCTAGGAGGTGTATCAAGAAGAATAAAATCATATTCTCCGGTAATATCTTCAATAGCTTCTTTTAATCTATTTTCTCTCCCCACCTCACCGACCAGCTCAACCTCGGCACCGGCAAGGTCAATATGAGATGGAATAAGATCAAGCAGCTTCCATTTAGTTTTTAAAATCACATTATCAGCATAAATCTTTTTGTCGTCCTTGATGATATCATACACGGTCAGCATTTCATCATTAATGTCAACTCCGAGCCCTCTTGTAGCATTGAACTGTGGATCCATATCAACAATTAGAACCCTTTTCCCTTTCAGAGACAGGGCAGCACCGAGATTAATAACAGTTACCGTCTTACCGACACCGCCTTTTTCATTTGCCACAGCTATGATTCTGTTTTGTTTTGCACTCATTCTGAAAGCCTCCTATATCTTCAGGTTTGTTTATTTAAACATAGAAAACCTGATCCTCTGGGGTATGATTCTTTACTCTTTAAAAGGCTCGTAAAAGATTTTTTTATAAAATATTGGTCTCGTAAAAATTCTTTTATAAACGATTTTAAGTTCCACTATAAAGGGTTGGCTGATCGACGCAAGAGCGCGCAAAATGCTTTCTTAAGTTAATAATAGGACTTTTTACCAGCTTCTCAAGAGTAATAAACATAATAAGCTTGTAAAATTTAAGATATTATGATACATCAAATTTTAATTAAGGGATTGTAGATAATGTGTGCATTAGCACGCAGGATACTCGTATCCCCAAAATTCAAGCAGAAACTAATAAAAGACCATTCAAAGGTCTCAAGGTGACAATCAAAAGATAAAGGGGAATTTGTATTTATGTCAGAAAAATATCCTGAATGCCCGTTATATAATCCATTAAATTGCAAAGAATATTACAACCCCAAGCTCTGTGCATTCGTTAGAAAAGATAAGGTATGTCAAAAGAAAAAGAAACCAAAACAAAAAACAAAAAAATAGAAGCATAGAGACTAAAATCAATTACGATAGATTTAAGAATCAATAAATCAGGCGTGACCAAGTCTATCTGATAGAAATGTAAGGTCTATTCCCATTTTTTCCATAACTACTTCCCATCGTGATTCAACTGGAATATCAAAAATAATCTCCTCAAAAAGAGGACCTGTCAACCAAACATTTTCTTTTATCTCTGATTCCAACTGTTCGGCTGCCCAGCCTGCACAGCCCAATGTTATAATAAACGATTTAGGACCATTGCCCATTGCAACTGCTTTAATAATATCCACAGTGTTGCTCATGGCAATAGAAGGCGTAATCATTAGAGACCCTTCCCATCCAAAGGGAGGACCATGGAGCATAAAAATCTCATTAATATGAACAGGCCCCCCTATATAAATTGGTATTGATTCTACTTCAGCAATACACTCCAGATTAAGCTCTTGAAAAATATTTTTTCCACATAAAGAAGGATGAATCCGATTTACAACAATTCCCACAGCTCCTTCCGGACCATGCTCACAAATACAACTGACTGTTTGAAAAAAATTCGGATCAGCTAAACTAGGCATGGCCACCAAAAACTGTCCTTTAAAAAATCCAGAAATTTGATTTTCCATATATTTCCTCAAGAATTTATATTAGCTTTGTTATACTGTGTAAAAGATTACTTTCATCTTCAAACCTTGTCAAGTGATACAATAGCATGCAAAGAATATTTGATGGTCACACTTATATATTTATGCTATAATATGAATAAACGTTATTATCCATTCAATAATAATTTAGGTTTTTTACATGCCGACTATTCGCCAACAAATAATTGATCTGTTATCAAAAAGAAAATATGGGGCTCGAGATCTATCACAGACTCTGAGTGTACGCGAAAAGGAGATTTATACTCACCTTCCTCATGTTGCACGTTCAGTAATATCAAAAAAACAATGCCTCCAAATTATACCACCGAGATGTATTTCCTGTGGGTATGTTTTTAAAACACGTAAACGCTTTACACGGCCTTCTCGTTGTCCCCGCTGCAAAGATGAGCGGATCAAAGAGCCAAGATATCAGATTTTATAATGGCGAAAATTATGCCTTGAAAACCAAAATTGGATGATATCCATGAGTGAATCTGAAATATATAATATCCTTATGCGTGTTGCAGGTAATAAATGTGTAGTAC
>CAZQOH010000187.1:0-5010 GCA_964594355.1 uncultured Desulfobacterales bacterium | reverse complement strand
ATCAAGAAGCTCATAGAATGGAAGAAAAGAGCAAGGATATTTTGAAATTGATCGAAGCGCTCTAAACCCAAATTTGGAGATTCACTGATGGCCGGGTTAACTGTTAATATTGATCATGTTGCTACTTTAAGAGAAATAAGAAAGGTTGCTTATCCTGATCCAATAGCATCAGCAGTAATAGCGGAATTAGCTGGAGCTGACGGCATTTCGGTTTGTCTCAGAGAAGATAGATGTCACATCCAGGACCGAGACGTTCGGATCCTTCGAGAAGTTGTTCAGACGCGACTTATAATGCAAATAGTTTCAACCTCGGAAATGGTTGGAATTGCACTCGATATTAAGCCTGATATTGTTACCGTGGTACCAAAAGATCAGGAAAGGTTTTCAACTGAGGGCGGATTGGATCTTATTGTTCATAAAAACACTATTGCTGAAACCGTTGCAACACTGCAAAACAACGGTATTTCAGTAAGTGTCTTTATAGATCCTGAGCCCGAACAGATAAAGATTGCCCATCAGATAAATGCCAACACGGTTGAAATTTATGCTGGAGCATTTTGCACGGCAACATCATCTAAAAAAAGAAACCAGGCTTTTTCTAAAATTGTAGATGTTGTCAAACTCGCTAAAAAGCTGAAACTCAATGTTGGTATCGGCCGCGGATTATGCTATAACACCATAAAAAGTTTCAAAGGATTGTATGAAATAGACGAATACTGCATTGGTCACAGTATAATATCAAAGGCTGTTCTTATTGGTATGGAAAAAGCCGTAAGGGAGATGCTGGCTCTGATAAAAGAGTTGTAAAAATCCGTGGTGAACTATTACGGAAATTGAAGTTTATTAATTAACATTGAGCATTTTTCAAAGGTCTCTTTTCAAAGGCCTCGAGACCTTGGAGCTAATTATGTATCTTGTAACTGCAAAAGAGATGCGGGAAATGGATCGGCAGACCATTGAAGGATTTGGAATCCCGGGAAGGGTTCTAATGGAAAATGCAGGACGCGGGGCAGCTCGAATTTTTTTTGAAAATTTTAATTGCGATGCAAATAAAAAAGTGGGTATTCTAGCCGGGCGCGGAAACAACGGCGGAGATGGTTTTGTTATTGCTCGTTACCTTTTACAAAAAGGCGTAAAAGTTACCGTATACCTCCTTTCAGAGCAAAGTAATGTTAAGGGGGATGCTGCTTCAAATCTTAAGCTTCTGAATCTTCTGGATATTCCTGTTTTTGAAATACCGAACAAAAAAGCTTTTTCAGAACACAAAAGTTCATTACTCCATCAGAACGTCTTTGTGGATGCTATACTCGGAACCGGGCTGAAATCGGATGTAAAGGGATATTATGAAGGGGTCATCGAGTTTATAAACAATTCAAACAAGCCGGTTTTTGCCGTGGACATACCGTCCGGTCTGAATTCAGATACGGGTCAACCTTGTGGCTCCTGTATTCATGCAAACACTACTGCAACTTTTGCATTTGCCAAAACAGGTCATCTTCTCTTTCCCGGTGTAAATTATACCGGCAATCTTGCAATAGTTGACATTGGTATACCCTCTCATATTGTAGAGAAAGTAAGCCCATTGCAACACCTCATAACACCGGAATTAATTCGCAATCTATATAAAGAAAGACCCTCTGACGCTCATAAGGGCAATACAGGCCACCTACTCGTCGTAGCAGGCTCTCCGGGAAAAACCGGTGCAGCAGCAATGACTGCCATATCAGCCATGAGGGCGGGAGCCGGACTTGTAACGCTCGGGGCGCCAAAGAGTTTAAACGCGGTTTTAGAATCCCAGGTTCTTGAAGCAATGACATTCCAACTTGAGGAGACCGAAGACGGCATGCTTGATGAATCATCGTTTGATACGATACTGGATCTTCTGAAAAACAAAAAATGTCTTGCCATCGGTCCCGGTGTCGGAACAGCAGATAAAACAAAAAATCTGGTTTGTAGAGTTATTCAGCATTGTAATATACCTATGGTCATAGATGCTGATGGTTTAAACAGCCTTGTCGGCAATACAAAAATTTTAAAGAACCTTAAAGCTCCAGCCATCTTGACCCCACACCCCGGGGAAATGTCGAGACTTATTGATATTAGTCCCAGTATTATTCAGAAAGATCGAATAAATTACGCACGTGATTTTGCAAAAAAATTTAAAGTCCATCTGATACTTAAAGGTGCGAGGACGGTAATTGCTCATCCTAACGGCAAGGTTTTTATCAACCCTACGGGTAATTCAGGAATGGCATCAGGAGGTATGGGAGACGTTTTAACAGGAATCATAGCAGGTATAGTTGCTCAGGGATATTCTCCAGAATCAGCTTCACATATAGGTGTATATCTGCATGGGATGGCTGCGGATGCTCTTAAAAAAGACTGTGGGCCTTTTGGTTTTCTGGCATCTGATGTTATGAAAGCAATTCCAGAGCAGATCGGGAGTATGATGGATTCTAAGTTTTCTCCACGGTCGTTACCGCGAACTATTTTTTTATAAGAAGGTTTCGTTTATGTCGATCAACTTTTATGCATAGCAGACAAATTCAAATAACAACACATTCCGTAGAGGAAACACAAAAGTTAGGAAAAAGGGTCGGTTTATGGCTTGAGGGTGAAAACGTAATAGCATTAACCGGTGAAATAGGAAGCGGCAAAACCTGCTTTGTTCAGGGTATAGCACAGGGCCTTGAAGTGCCGGGTAATTATTATATAACGAGTCCTACATACACTTTGATAAATGAATATCCAGGCAGATATCCCCTTTTTCACATTGATCTTTTTCGTATAGAAAATAATGTTGATTTCGAAGATATCGGGCTTTATGAAATACTTAACGGTGCCGGTGTGGTCGTTATCGAATGGGCGGATAGACTTCATAAAGATTTTCTATCTGGACATGTAGTTATACATTTTGAAATCTTAGATGATAATTCACGAAAAATATACATAACCGCCTATGGACTTGAAAAAGTTAAACTGATAAAGAAGATTGAAAAATAAGTAACCGTTCACCGTTCAGAGGTTCAGGGTTCAGGGTTTACAATTTTTTCATATTTTTACTTTTAATCTCAGTGCAAGCTCGCTCGGCTGATTTTAAGGCTCGAATGAATTCTGCATTAGATTCAAAAACAAAAACTTTAATTACCTTAATAGTTGAACTTTGAACTCTTAACACTAAACAGTTACGGTGTAAGACCGTTTTAAATACCGAAGAAAACAAATAAACTCAGGGTTTGTTTCCGAATCGAATGCTTCCGCAATATTGTTCACAGTTCAGATTTGTGAGGTGAACCTACAATTTCTGAACCCTGAACCTCTGAACTCTGAACCCGTGAACGGTTACAAAAATAAACAGGAGAAAAGATGGGTTTAATCGTACAAAAATATGGCGGCACGTCAGTCGCTGATATTGAGCGGATCCATAATGTCGCAAAACGGGTTGCAAAAACCTTTGAACGGGGCAATGATGTTGTGGTTATTCTTTCAGCCATGGCGGGTGTAACCGACAATCTGATTAAACAGGCAAACAAGATAACTAATTCACCGGATAAACGTGAACTTGATGTTTTACTTGCCACTGGCGAACAGACAGTTGCAGCTCTTCTAGCCATAGCATTAAAATCGATGGGCTATTCCGCGGCCTCCTTGCTCGGGTTTCAAGCGGAAGTTGTTACAGATTGTTCTTTCGGGAATGCACGTATCGTTGAGGTAGGTGCCAGGCGTATAAAGGATCTTGTTGAAAGACATAATATAGTGACCATAGCAGGATTCCAGGGTTGTGATTCCGAGGGCAACATTACGACGCTTGGACGTGGCGGTTCAGATACATCCGCCGTGGCAATAGCAGCGTCACTGAAGGCTGACATATGTGAAATCTATACCGATGTAGACGGAATTTACACGGCAGATCCCAATGTCTGTGGTAAGGCGCGCAAGCTTTCTGAAATTTCTTATGATGAAATGCTTAACATGGCAAGTCTGGGTGCCAAAGTTTTACAAATTCGTTCGGTTGGATTTGCAAAAAAATATAATGTTCCGATACACGTAAGGTCATCATTTTCTGAGGAGGAAGGAACCATGGTTATAAATGAAGATTCCGGCATGGAACGCCCTGTGGTATCCGCTGTCACACACCACAAAGATGAAGCGCGTATAACTTTAAGAAAGGTTCCTGATCAGCCGGGTATTGCCGCTAAAATTTTTGGTCCTATTACAGAAGCAGATATTATCGTGGATATGATCATTCAAAATACACGCGCCGGAGGAAAAACAGATCTCACTTTTACTGTCCCACTGTCGGATTATTCAAATGCGATGGAGATAGAGAAGAAGGTGGCGGAAGAAATCGGGGCGGAAAGCGTTATTGGAGAAAAAAATATCGCAAAGGTATCAGTTATTGGTGTCGGGATGCGAAACCACTCAGGTGTAGCGTCAATAATGTTTAATGCTTTGGCCAAGGAAAATATTAACATTATTATGATAAGTACTTCGGAAATCAGGATATCTTGTGTTATCGAAGAAAAATATGCAGAGCTTGCGGTTCGTGTTCTTCACACCGCATTTGAACTGGACAAATAAAATAAGGTAACCAAAATGTAACTTCTAAAAAGTTGTGACAAGCGAGGGAGTTTAAGTTCCGGTCATGAGAGGGTTTGATCCCGACCAATTAATATTTTCAATTGTTATAGGCGCACTAATTTTAGGTGTCATTATATACAGGACTTTTTATTTTTTTTGATAGCACCGTTTCAATTTCTTCTGCGATTCGTATGGCTGCCGCCTTTGGGTCCCTTGCATCCCGTATGGGTCTTCCAATAACTAAGTAATCTGATCCATTATTGATTGCTTTGACGGGTGTTGTAATTCGCTGCTGATCATCTTTTGCAATATTGTCCCAGCTTGGTCGTATCCCTGGTGTTACAGCGGTAAAGTCTTTTCCAAGATATTCCTTTATCATTCTTACTTCGTGTCCTGAACAAACAACTCCAACACAACCTGTTTCTTTAG
>CAZQOH010000186.1:0-5016 GCA_964594355.1 uncultured Desulfobacterales bacterium | reverse complement strand
CCCCTTTTGCCCAATTTCTGTGTCAGACTCAACATTTTGCACGAAGTGAAGCTTTTAGCGCTATCCTCAAAATACTCAATGTATTCCTGTGGTTAAAATTTTCGCCTTCCTTGAACTTGAACAAAATTGAGCATTTTTCAAAGGTCTCAATATATTACATCATTCCGAATAAATAACATCCTTTAAAATCAACTAATTGGATGTACTATTTCAGAAGCAGGAACAAGGCGAACCTTTTTATTCAACTCCGGTAGCACCTCGCGAAAAACTTCATATGTTTCTATATGTGGATGCGCTATTCCTACGGCGCTACCTTTCTTATTGGCAATACGGATCAGCAGTTTGATTTGCTTGCGAATAAAATCAGGTTCTGGGATATGATCGATAAACACATCCCTTTGAGCAAAAGGTATTTGCAATAAACGAGAGGAAGGCTTGCAGAGACTTTCTGATGTTGTGCGGCTGTCGATGAAAAAGAGCCCTCTTTGTTTTAGAACGGAAAATATTTGATACAATTGGTCGGAATTTTCCGTCATTTTCGATCCCATGTGGTTATTGACGCCTTTGATATAGGGAACAGCATCCAGATCATTTATGAGTTGATTGAGAAGCTGATCAGGAGACATTGATATAAGGAGCGCTCCAGGCCCCGGCTTGGCCCTAGGATATTCTTTCGGCTCCATTGGCAGATGGAGCATGGTTTCAAACCCTTTTGAATGGGCGATTTTGCTAATCGTATTCTGAAAGGGGCTGTGGGGAAGTATAGAAAAGGTAATCACCGCATCAAGCTCAAGAAATTTTTCAGCTATTATTCTGTCATAACCAATATCATCGATAATAATAGCTATCCGGGGTTTTTCTTCCGGTAAAGGAGTTTTTATTTTATATTTCGGTTTGGTGTGAGATATTCCCTCTTCTGAAAATATTTCAAAATCAGGTATTTTAAGAACCCTCGTTTTTAAGGGAGGTTGGGTGATTTCTATAGGCTGTTTACGCAGCATTAAATAATGCAAAAGAAATCCGGCTGCAACAACCAAAAGTATAAGAATAGATAATCCCGCTATAACCTTTAATAGATGGGTTTTTAGCGTAGCTACCTTTTTTGGCTTATTTTTCTTCCGTTTTTTTTGTTGCCTTGTTTTTTTTTTGGCCATATGACCAACTACCCTTGCATATCTTTGAAAATATCATAACTCATAAGAATCTGAAGCGCTCGCATAACCTGATTGTCTGACTCCAGCTCTTTGAGTTTTAGAGGACCATAGCTAAATATGTCATCCTCCTCTTTTGTTTTTCTGCCATTCTTTTTATTATCAGATTCTACATCCTTGTCTTTACTATCTTTTGGTACAGCTTCGATATGGTTTTTCAGATCCTTTTCCTTCACAAGACCATCAGAACTTTCATCAATATCTTTGTCATCGATAAATCTCTTTTTTACGTTTATATCCGGTATAATACCTTGTGCCTGAATAGATCGACCGCTGGGGGTATAATATCTGGCAATTGTAAATTTAACACCATAACCATCTTTTAACGTCTCAACGGTCTGGACCGAGCCCTTTCCAAAAGAGTTGGTCCCGAGTATAAGGGCTCGTTTGTTGTCCTGCAATGCTCCTGCAACGATTTCTGATGCGCTTGCACTTCCTCCGTTAATTAGCACAACCATAGGATAGTTGTGTTTAATTTCGTTTATATGTGCCTTATAAATCATAGTATGTCTTTTAAGCCGGCCTTTAATAGAAACAATTATTCCCTTTTCAAGAAAAAGATCTGAAACTTCAACAGATTGGTTAAGAAGACCACCCGGATTATTTCGAAGATCCAGGATTAGGCCTTTTAACAGAGCATCGCCTGATTCCAGTTTTGCTAAAGCTACTTTAATATCCGGAGTTGTGTTGTCCCTGAAGTTTGTAATCCGAATGTATCCATATCCGGGCTTCAATTCTGAAGATTTTACGCTTACGAGAGGAATAACATCCCGAATTAACTTAAAATCAATCGGTTCCTGTAAACCATCTCGTATTATTGTTACAATAACTGTTGTGCCCTTTGGGCCTCTCATTCTATTTACGGCATCCCTTAAATCCCTGGTCTGTTCTCCATCTACTTTAATGATTTTATCTCTGGCTTTTATTCCTGCTTTATAAGCAGGTGTACCTTCGATTGGTGAAATCACAGTAACGAATCCATTTCGCATAGTTATTTGAATACCAATCCCGGTAAACTCGCCATGGGTATCGATCTGTAGTTCATTAAGAGTGTCAGGTTGAAGAAATTGAGAATGAGGATCAAGACTATTTACCATGCCCTGAATAGCCTTTTCGATAAGTTCTTTAGAATCAACCGGATCAACATAATTTTTTTCAACCAGTTCAATTACGTCGGAAAATAATTTAAGCCCTTTATATGTTTCTTCACTGCCGGCTGAAAGATTACGGTAAGAGCCTGCCCCTATTGTCCAGAAAATAATGGCAATTACCACGACCAGCCACAGTTTTATATATCGTTTATTCCTAATAGTCATGTGATTACTCCTTTTACCCTTTTTTGATCCAGGCCAGTGGATTCATTGGTTTCCCGTGGTATCGCACCTCAAAATACAGCTCTGGACCGATTGTCGAACCCGTGTCTCCAACTGTAGCTATAACCTCTTTTGTTTCCACAGTATTGCCTTTTGTCTTAAATATCTCTTCAGCATGCGCATAAACTGTATAATAATTATTACCATGATCTATGATGATCATGTTGCCATAGCCTCTAAACCAGTCGGAATAAAGTATCTTTCCTGCTAATACGGCTCGTATGGGTTCACCTCTGTCTGCTTTAATATCAATACCTTTCCTAAAATAGGTAATATTGAACTTTGAGCTTTTATATGGTCCAAAACGGGATACTATTTTACCCTGAACAGGCATATTTAGCAACCCTTTATAAGAAGCAAAGTTTATTGTTAATTGCTTTTGTTTTGGTTGATCTATTTCTATATTTAAAGATTTCATGGTTTGATTCAAAGAATTAGCTGCCTCTTTTAAGGATTCAATGAGGGCCATTTCCAGAGACTTTTTATTACGTATATCAGCAAGAAGCTTGGATCGTTTTTTTTCTTTATGAGACATAATCCTTATTTGCTTTTTGTAATTTGCTTCAAGATTGAGCTTTTCCTTTTTTTGGGTATTGAGTCTGTCAAGCAGTTTATGTAAACTATTCTTATTCTTTTCAAGGTCTTCTAATATATTTTCGTCATATGCAAGAATATGTTTAAGAACTGCTTTTCGTTTAAAAAGCTCATAAATCGATTCAGCTGAAGCAAGAAAACTCATACTCCCTAACCAACTGAGTTTATAAAGCGCAACAAACCGTTCGAATGCATAAAGTTCACTAGTTTTTATCTTTTTCATAAGTTTTTCAGATGCATTTTCGGTTTTATTTTTCATTTTCTCAAGAGCAACCAACTCGAACTTAATAGCGGAAACGCGCTTTATGGCCTTGTTTAGAGCAATATCTATCTTGTTTAAGTCATTTATAATAGTGGCTTCTTTTTCGGAAAATGCCAGCACTTCGGACTCATGCTGTTCTATCTCCTTGCTGATACCTTTTGCTTCTTTTTTGAGATGTCCAATCTCACTATTAAGATCACTCTTTCTATCCCCTTCTCTTTCTATATTATGTTCCTTTATAATGCGAACATATCGTTTTTGATTACTAATATAACCGACCCGGTCTTGGTGTTCAATTTTTAGCCATCCATTTAAGCGCTCGAGGATTTTAACCCTTGTTCCCTTTTTTAGTAATTTTAATGAAGCAAACTTTTCCCCCGGTTCAGACCGCATGTTGAGTTTATTGACGGTAACAATCCCGATTTCATTTGATTGGGAACCGAAAATCTCAGCCGGATGTCCAATTAATATGATACAGGCAATGACTAATAATCTTAGTATTGTTTGAAGATATCCCATTCTATTCAAAGAGAAGAACCCAAAAAATTGTTTTATACCTTTAAAAATTGTTTTAAAGAAAGAAAACACCCCAACCATCCGATAAACATGCTACATAGAATTATTAAAAAGATAATCCCGGGCGAAAGAAACCTGATACTTAAAAGATTGAATGTTAAACCCTGTTCAACCCTCGAAGAGACATATATGTAAGTGATAAACAATACAACAAGACCGATAAACCCACCAAGTGCTCCTTGAATAAGACCTTCGATGTAAAACGGAGCCTTAATAAATCTATCAGCAGCCCCAACCAGCCGCATTATTTCAACCTCTTCACGTCTTGAATAGAGTACAAGGCGTATTGTATTGGCCACGATAAACACAGTTGCCATAAAGAAGATGCATCCCATTGCGTATCCCGTTAATCTAAACAGGTTGAATATACTTGTAAATCGCCCAAGCCATAGCTGCCCGTACTCTACTTCATCTACGGAAGGAAGCGTTTCAATTTGAGAAGCGAGCAGCTCAATCTTTTCACTCTCTTGAGATGATGCTGTCATGCGGATCTCGAAGGCATCAGGCAAAGGGTTTTTCTTTAAATTTTTTAGCAGTGATGATTGGCGTTTCATCTGTTTTTTAAAACGTTCTAAAGCTTCATCTTTTGATATAAATCTGGCATCCTGAACCCCGCCCATGTTTTGAATTTTATACTTTATCGCCAGCCTCTTACCTTCTGTAACATCCGGTTTAAGGTATACCATTAATCTTATACCCTTTTTCCAGGAATTCATTATGTCACTGGTATTTACAAAAAAAAGAATAAAAGCACTAACAATAAGAATTGATAAAGCTATTGTAATAATGGTTACAATGTTCAGGAATCGATTGTTAAGTATATCCTTTAGGGCTCGTTTAAAAAATGGGATTATCATATTGAATTTCGGATTTAGTTTACTAGTACCCCAATTGAGCATTTTCGCTCAATTGGGGTGTATAGTGTTTGTCAAAATAACGTTTCGCTTCAAAGAATGTATACAGCGTCTGAGCTTCCGAGCTAATCAATTTGGGGACATTT
>CAZQOH010000185.1:0-5059 GCA_964594355.1 uncultured Desulfobacterales bacterium | reverse complement strand
AATTACACTTTAGCACCCTCAAAAATGTGATCTTATTTTTGCGCGAGCCCTTAGTATATAACCCAGACATCGTCAAATAGTTGAGTGGTTAAGTGGTTGAGTCGACAACCTAACGAGATCTGTAACCTGTATAAATTGGAAATTTGCGCAAAGCATCCCAAAAGGATAACCCCAAGATTCAAACTCAAACCAAATCCCCCCATCATACAGATGCATTGACACGACAAGAGGCATGGTGTTATGAATTACCTGAAGGAAAAGGAATTATGAATAGATATCATATGATAGTAGCCGCTGAGAAGCAATTTGCAAGAGAGGTTACCCTGGGTGTCATTGTCCAGAGACCCATGACGGTTTGGCATTATATAATACCCGGGATGTTCATTATCGATTATCTCCGCCGCGGCAGTGCAATAAGTCAATATACCAAACACTTTATGTTTCCTAGAAAGCTGGCACTTGATGCTGCCAGAGCCTTACTGGAGGGACAAGATAAAACATCTGTCACTTCACAAATAGAAGATGATATCAGCACCTGGCTGAATTCTCTGAATCTTTATTCTCAGGAATTACTCCATGCCCAGGTGGTCGTTGTTGATTTACTTATGGATCACTATTTTAAATTGTTAAAAACAGATGGGGACACTTATCTTTTCCTGATTAAAAACGCCTATAAGAATCGTGGAGACTTTAAAGCTTTGATAAATGAGCTAACTTCCGCTGAAGAAGAAGTGGATGGTAAAATCATTGAAAAAATAGGCAAGAATAAAAACCTTAAAGAGAAATTATTGGCCGAGCAACAACAAGTTGCAAAGCGAAGGCAAAATATAATGGATAAAATTTTTTAAGTATAGAAAAGGGAACGAATCTTGTCTGCAAACCTCAAACATAAATATAAATTTATCCATGATCGGGAACGATCTCTGGCAAATTCTATGGCCCTGTCGGTGATAAAGCCAAAACCGATCGGTGTATGGGAGTTCCTGATACCCTTCATCTTCATTTTAATTTTTATGAAAAATAAACAGACCAAAGAATTATTAGTCCAGAATTTTATGTTCACCAAAAAATTAGCACTGGATGCTTCCTTTGAAATGATACAAACGGGATGTAACAAAGAAGAAGCAATAGCCAAGATAGAGAAAAAAACCAACGACATTTTAGTATCAGATACCCAGAAAATTTACTCAGATGAAATCCGCCAAAAGCAAATAAAAGAAATTGATCTGCTTATTGACCATTATCTAAAGCTTCTCGAAACCGAAGGTGAAGATTATTCCTCTCTTGTGATCAACGCATATCAAAGTCGTCAAAGCTATATGACTTTCCTGGAGCAACTAAAATCAGCTGAGAAAGAAGTCTCAAAGGCGGCTCAGGAGACTTTGGGTGATAGAGCGGACACCGCAACTCTAACCAAAATAGAAAAAACCACTGATAGAATAAGGGTGGCAGAGATCGAAAAAATCTTCAAAACAAAAGACGGACGGCAGGATGCTCAATAGTGAACAATTATCCTGGATATATCAGCATGCCTATTTGCCGGAACACCTTCCCGGCTATGTTGAAGCAATTTCCGGTGCAAAACCGCATCTTTACGGCAATTTTCTTTGTTTTTCCCGCAAAAGACACCTTATTTTTATCGGCTACCCCTTGGGGAGTAAACCAGGTGATCTCATAGAAACATATGACTTTGCCTGTAAGCATTTTCAGCCGTCCACAGTGGCGATAATTGCCCCCAGGATATGGCTGCCGTCTAAAACCTTTGAAAAACAGCCTGGAGACAGTTACTATCGGCTTGATCTGCCTTTGGGGCGTCTCAATCCGGAAGTGGCTTACATGGTGCGACGTGCAAAAAGAGAGGTCAGTATAACCTATGGAGAATTCGGAAAAGAACATCGCAGGCTGATAAATGATTTTCTTGCCAGGCACGAACTAACCCCTGAGCAAATATATATTTTTAAGCACATTAACCGTTATTTAAAGGATTCCGAGACCGCCAGGCTTATTGAGACAAGAAAGGAAAACAGACTGGTTGCCTTTAACATTGTTGACATGGGTTCTGTTGATTATGCTTTTTACCTTTTTAATTTTCGGTCGGTTATAGAAAACATTCCCGGCGTATCTGATCTGCTTTTTTACGAAATGGTTAGCTTGGCACAATCAAAAGGAAAGGGAGCCATTAACCTTGGACTGGGAATCCACCCGGGTATTCGCCGATTTAAAGAGAAATGGGGTGGGGTCTACTTTTTACCTTATGCTTCCGCCCTTATCCGAAGGCAGCCACCTGAATTGAAGTCTTTATTCGACAAACTTTAATAAAAAGTTTGAAATCTATCTTTTCCATTTTGTCTATTGGGGTGTTGATACTAGGTGAAAGTTATGATATTAGGTCGGGGCAATATAATTGAGAAAAGATTTATGGACAATTTTTTTTGCGAAAAACACGATATAGCAGAGACCTTTGAAAAATGCTCGGTTCTGTCAGTCTGTAACTCCTTTGATGGCCTCCTCTCTTTCCTCATTTCATAAAATCAATAACCCACCGGGCGATACTAATGGCCACAAGAATCATCCCCTCTTTTCTGGATAATATCCATCCAGTTCGGAGAAAAACAACAACGAGAATACACATGCCGCTGAGCATTAAAAGAGAGCTATAGGCACTTGGGTTTATATGCATCGGGTGTAGTATGCCAGCGAGTCCAAGTACACCTATAATATTAAAAAGATCGCTTCCAATAAGATTCCCGGCTGACATTCCATGTTTCCCCTTTAAAACAGCGGCAAGAGATGTGGCCATTTCAGGAGCTGAAGTGCCCGCAGCGACAATAGTGACCGCAATAACCCATTGCGATATACCCGCTTTTATTGCAAGGAAACTGGCTGAATCAACTAAAAAATGTCCACCTGCGATAACAGTGGCAATACTGACAGGAAGAATAATATAGTCTTTCCAAGTGGATTTTTCATTGATGATCTCATCCTCCTCACAAACCTCTTTCTTTATAAATAGAAAAGCCAGATAAGATAGAAGAAGGGACATAAGAATTATTCCCTCGTACCGGGAAAGATGGACATCCCGGAAAAAGAAAAGTAGCAGCAGAGTAACGCATATCAAAAAAACCCCATCCCGATAAATGAGCATTTTTGTAGATTTGATACTTCTTACAATGGCTACTGATCCTAAAATGAAGCCGAGGTTGAAGATATTTGATCCCACAATATTGCCGACAGATATATCCGGAAGTTGATTAAGAGCAGCGTTTATAGTTACGGCAAATTCAGGAGCAGATGTACCAAAGGCAACAATAGTGAGGCCAATAACAAGTTCGGAAACTCCGATTGTGCAGGCAACCCTGCTCGCAGAATCAACAAGATTATCCGCTCCTTTCCATAAAGCAGCTACAGCAGCGAGGAGGATGGTAATATTTAGTATAATGTTAATACTTGTTGATTCAAATGGTGTCATAATCCCCTTCTTTTGATAATAAGTTGTTTTTTTGGGAAAGAGCATATGGAAACTAAGATTGTATGTCAATCATAAATCTCCTTAGAAAAAGGGGTTACACCTATTTTTGCTCTTTCTTACTTGCTCTCCAACGGTACCGCCAAAGATAAAATCCCCCATTGTTAATTCCGGTATGATCAAAATGCCCTTGGGTTAATTGTCAAATCAGACATCACCCATTCGAAAAAATTCTCTCTACTTCTTCCATCATGGCTTTTTTAGATGTTTCTTCCACTTTTTTAAACCACTGGATCCGATTCTTCTTGCTTCCTTTCTTTATGGTTGTAATAGACGCTTGAATCACCTCTTGTTCAGCTTTTTGGAGTGTGTTGAGAAAAGATAGATATTTTCCTTTGGTTTTATAGAATGTTTTTATCATTTCGTCGTATTTGGATTTCCTTGAATTTAAAAGACCAAGGTAATGTGTGATTAGCAAATCAATTTCATGAAATTGTTTACGACGGATTTTCTCTGTGTAAAATCCTTTTCTATCTTTATCTAAGATATTTTTGGTCTTGATCTCTATTGAACGAATTTCAAAAGAACGATCTTTCCCTTGAAATATTTCTTTAGCGGCATCAAAGGATAGTTGTTTTGTAAAAAGAAGGTTTTTCCGGGTTAAAATAAGGCTTTTCTTATATCGAAAATAGTCAAGTAAAAATAAGGGGGGTATTAGTATCCTCCAGCCGAATTTCACACTTTTTGGTTCAACAAGATTCCTGGCAATTTTATTTTCCACATTTATCTCATGATTCCATATGCTTGTAAGCTTTTTCATATTTAATAAATCGTAAAGAAGATTTGACGAACTCGTAGAAAGTCAAAAAAGCGATATACTAAGTATAAAACATTTGCTGAATTTAACTTTTTACGAATTTATAAAGATTTATCTGATTGCTCTATTTCATAAGATATTTTAACGTCTATATCCTTTCGTAGCGAATGATAGACCGAACAATATTTGCTTTGGGATAGGGAAATGGCGCGATCAAGCTTTTTAGGAGTTACGCCCTCGCCTGCAATTAGAATCATGATATCCATACTTTTATAGTACTGCGGCGGGTCCGCCTTTCTTTCGCCCTGAAACTCTGTTTCGTATTTGGTGATATTACAACGCATTTTTCTGAGGATGCTCACCACATCAATTGAGAGACATCCGGCAACGCTCATTAATAACGTTTCGGTGGGCGAACAACCTTCCTGGTATGTTACATCATATTCTACTTCATAGCCACGCTGAGTGGCACCGATAAAGTATAAATCTCTTTCAAGTTTCAACCGACCTTTGTTTACCGGTAGAATGATTTTTTTGTAATCTTTCATTTCATCTACCTGATTTTCGGCGCCGGTATTTTCTTTTTCAGTCATGTTCTCCTCCTGTCGGTTGATGTTTTCGTTTGGTATAGACAATGAGAGACCTTTGCAAAACGCTCCCTTTTGCCCAATTTCTGTGTCAGACTCAAATTTTAATCCTCAAAATACTCAATGTATTCCTATGGTTAAAATTTTCGCCTTCCTTGAACTTGAACAAAATTGAGCATTTTTCAAAGG
>CAZQOH010000184.1:0-5065 GCA_964594355.1 uncultured Desulfobacterales bacterium | reverse complement strand
ACTCAAACTGACATCCAGCTATCGCTGGAAATGTTGACATTATAGAATCTATTCTGTTGCTATTCGACTATCTACGGCCTCGGATTCTATTTGCCACGGAAGTGGCTGAGCTTTTGTCTGATTTTTCCTCTCAAAAAATCAGACAAATTATTTATCTCTCTGTGATCTCTGCCTGTCCCGTAGGTCCGGAAGATCGTACTGGGATGAACTCAAGCGATCATAGAGAGCGGGCGAGAAAAAAAGAAATGATATGAGACTAAGAACAGGTTTTGTACTCTTTGAAGTGATCGTATCACTTGTTTTGGTTGGAGTAATGGCAACCTTTTCCAGCATTTTTCTAATTTCAGGGATAGAAGGCTATCTCTTTTCCAAAAAAGCATCTGAATCTGCTCTCAAAGCTCAAATAGCAATGGATAGGATCAGCCTTGAATTGCGAGATATAAATAATAAACCAACTCTAGTCGCAGATACATCAATAACTTATACCAGTGACACTTTACCTGAAACACGAATGATTAAGTTCGATTCAGGCAATATTTATATAAATGTCAATGCAAGCAGCGATTATTTATTATTAGATGACATATCGAATTTCACTTTAAGAGCGGAACCTTATAATTTCGATAATGTTGGGGATAATGAAATAGCTTATATTGACGTGGGATTTACCATAACCGATATTCCAGCGTTCAGTGTAAAGATATATCCAAGAAATATGGTTCCGGCACCGGCACCGTAAATTTAAGTTGTAATCGTTCAGGGTTCAGAGGGTTTCAGGTGCCAGGGATAGTGTTTCTCAGGCCTGACACCTGAAACCCGAAACCTGAAACCTAAAGAAAGTGACTGAACGGTCTTAAAGGATTCTATGAATAAATTTTGTCTCAAGTATCTATCTTGCTTCCCGGTTAGATCCCAATTGACCCAGAATGGAAGCATGCTGATTTACATTATCGTAGTAATGATGATTTTTGGGATTATTGGGGGGACCATGGTCTCCATGTTCAGTTCTTCAATAATGATGACTCGCGGAGTTCCTAATTATACCAGAAGAGCGTTGTATATAGCTGAATCAGGAATGCGGTATGCTAATAACGAATTGAAAAATTCCGGTTACACACCGGCCGTTATAGAGAAACTCAACGGTGAAAACAACGATAAACAATTCACGCTAAATAATAATGCAGGAATATTTAAACTTAACGTGTTTGGAAAGTGGTTTGAATCTTCTTCAGATTTTAGCTTCCCCGACTCGGAGACTATAACACTCAATATTCCGGAAGGAGAAATACCGGACGGCTTCACCATCCCGGATGAAGCTTATGTGGTAAACCTTGAATCATATCGTGATTCTCTAATTTTCGGAGGAACCCCTGATAGCTTTACGGCAAAGATTGAAACGGATACCTCTGGTACGCCACTTAGCGTTGATCTTGATGACGGTTTTCAAGTGGATCAGGACCAAACCGTCTGCCTGGCGGTTCACCCTTTTTCTAATCAAAGCATTTCAGAAGCAGGAAATTCCCTTAATGTCTCTTCTGAAGCCGGCGACTTTTTCCCGGAGCGCTGCGGATCATTTTACGTATCAACTATTCTGGGGGAGGGGAATGTTCTCTATTATTATGAAGAGATGGTTCCTAAGAGCGGCTACATGGAATTGACAAATTTATCAGAACAGGTGCCAGAACAGGCGGCATCATTGCTCTCGTCAGGCTTTCCTTTTGACGTTACAACGTCAGACTATATTATCTTGTCGCCTATAAATCATATGATCATTTCCACCTCCACTGTGGGCTCCGGATCTTCAGTAGGCAATAAAAATCTTGCTATGGACTACCACCAGAACATAACTGACCCGCAATCAATACCCCCGCCGGACTTACCGCCGGATATACATCTACCCACAGATGAAGGTGTGGGGGTGATGACCACCGAGAACGAATCCGATACTGATGCTATAAATGTAGGTTCTGAAACAATAACGCTTGGAGGTGATATTGGAAATGAATTCGGGACGGTATTTTTTGGTGGGGATAAAGAAATCGGGGGCAGGACAGACGTTTGTGTAGATGGAAAATGCCAGTTTAATTATGGGATACGTATATTTTTCCTATTGGATTATCAAGATGACGGTGACGGGTTTACTATTGCATTAATAAACGGCACCAATAATAATAAAACTTCGGTGGGCGGTAATGTAGCTTTTGGTGAACTCATGGGATACGCAGGCGACGGGTCGGGTGCCATATCCGGAACACCCATACTATACCCGCCCAAGATAGCCCTTGAATTTGACACATGGATTAGTCCAGATAGAAATGACCCGTTGTCAAACAATCAAGATGCTTTACAGTATGTATTCTGGGAAGATTTTTTTCAGGATTATGATGATGACAACACGCATGACACAGGAGGGAGGAAAGAGGAATGGGCATTTTATGCTGTCGGTGATGTGAGATCCTCTCCTGCCATCGGTTCAGACGGCACCATCTATGTGGGGTCGAATGATACAGCTCTCTATGCTATTAATCCTGACGGGACAAAAAAATGGCATTTCATAACATTGGGTCCTGTGGAATCTTCCCCGCTTATCGGACCTGACGGCAATATCTATGTGGGTTCAAATGATCATAACCTTTATGTAATAGATCAGGAAGGGAGAATGATTGCATCATTTGATCTCGGGGGTAAGATTAGATCCTCCCCGGCCATGGGCCTTGATGGAACCATTTATGTGGGTTCGGATGATGAAAATGTATATGCCATATCCCCTATCTGCAATCCACCAAACATAAAAGACTATTACTATGCCTACGAGAATCTGCCGTGGGCGGAACAAGATAGGATTACTAATAATAATAACTGGTTAGACAGTGTACTCAATGGATATTTATGGTCGGTCCGAATGGAGGTTATACGAAGTACTGTGGCAAATGCTGAGGGAAAATACGAATATAATTTGCGCACATGGCTACGGCAATGCATAGAGACAGATTGCAGTGACATTCTAGAAACCTATTTCCAGGACACACGAATCGAATATGGCGCAAAAAGTCCGCATCTTGAGCAGACCATTGAATTGTGTCCAATCGACCATACTAAATTTGACAGCTTTTTATTAGGCTTGACCGAAGCGACAGGTGGAGCAAGGCAGACTGCAGTTATATCTAAATTACAATTGGGTTTTATCCGACCCGGTGATTTTGTCATAACCGAAGATACGGATTGGCCGTAGGCCTGCCTAATGGCGATTTCAGATTGCAGATTGCAGATTTAAGGAATTTTTCCATTTTTCTTTAAAACAGCGGAGCAAAGCGGTATCCTTATTCGACGTTCGATGTTGAGCGTTCGATGTTCGATGTTCAAATTGTTACATCTGAAATTACGACCGAGTTTTCATAACACCTTGAAAATACATACAGCTGTCAAAACAAACATATTGCGGTATATATTATCCCGTCAGCATCAGAAAATTTGTTGACGGAATAATAAAACAGTTTCCCGGAAACACTTTTACTCTTTCCGCCCGGCGGACAATCTGGTAATACGGGATCCCCAGTTTTTCACTAAAATGCCTTCCGTGGCGGCTGATCTCCCTGCCACCTTCTTTTGTTTCGAAGAGACAGATCGGGCTGCCGTCCCGTATCAGCACAAAGTCTACTTCCCTCTTTTCACGGTCCCGTATATAGTTGATTTCGAACTCACCAAGACCTTTTTCGGTTAACCTTGCCGCCATTCTGATAAGGCTTACTGCAATAAAGTTTTCAAATCGATTCCCCCGGTCAGACAGGAGGGACCAATCGTAAAAGTACAATTTGGTTTCTTTTTTTATTGCCCTGACAATTTTTTTGTGCCAGGGGCGTAGAGTAAACACAAGATATAGCGCACTCAGCACCTCAATCCATCGAGCTATTGTCCTCTGGTTATATCCCAAATCATCGCTGAGCGATTTTATACTTAATGGTGAACCAACTTTCGCAGGAAGCACCTCTACCAGAGTTTCAATACCCTTGATATCCTGGATTTGCGAGAGATCTCTCACCTCTTCCCGTGCGATCAATGTTTTGTAATCTTTCTGCCATCGACGGTGAAACTCTTCTTTCCCCCTTAAAAAAGGTTCCGGGAAACCGCCTAATTTCCACAGTAGTTCGGATCCTTCTTCTGCCCCTTCTACAATCGCCCCCCTTGAAACTTTAGCCAGTTTATCACCGTCGGTATAGACGTCACCGTTATTGATAACATATGAAAAATCACCGACTGCCTCCGGAAGGCCCAGGGGAAACATTCGATATGAAAAGTACCGCCCCAACAGGGAGTCACCGGATCTCTGATAGGTATCGAACCGACCTGAACCCGTTACAAGCAGTTGCATTTTCTCTTTGTTGATATCAAAGAATCCTTTTAGTATGTTCCGCCACTGTTTATGTTTATGGATCTCGTCGAAGACAATCGGAACAGGCTCTCTTTCAAGCCTTTCCTCGATTATACTTTTGAAATAAAGCGGATTTCTCTTATACTCCACCATTACCGTCGGGTCATCCCAGTTAAAGTATGTACCCCTGATATTGGTATTCTTCAACCACATCTGTGCAAATGTGGTCTTACCGACCTGCCTGGGACCTGACAGGAAGATCATCTTCCCGGCAATCATCCCGGGATCGAATATGTAAGTACTTACGATTCTTTCCATGTGGGCTATTATGCATACCTCTACATAAATGTCAAGACATTTGTGTAGTGGTATACAATATTGTCGAAAAAGACGTTAACCTGTTGATTTCTTTGCCCCCAAAAACCCGCCAAAATTTCGGCGACACGCGACGCAAGCGCCTGCGCTGCGCGAGCGATTTCCGCAAATAGTCAATATTCAATATTCAATACTCAATTACAAGGGCGACTTCCACAAATCTAAAATCATCAATCTGCGATCTGAAATCCTTTTGTTTTTCTTTTGACAAATAAACTTTTTTAGCTTATAAAAATATAAAAAATAGTTACCGTTCATAGGTTCAATTTGAGATATAATCAAAAGTTGTGTTTGAGGGATTAGGTGGTGTATCCTCCGGGC
>CAZQOH010000183.1:0-5069 GCA_964594355.1 uncultured Desulfobacterales bacterium | reverse complement strand
AGGCTATACATGTAGTATGCCGAGTGTCTGAAAAAATATTACAACGCAGTAGATGTGACTTTTTACGACGCCATCAATGTTTAGGAGTGCTCCGGATCTGGGGCACATAAATTGTTATTCAACCGATATCACGATTTTCTCTTTGCTGGTTTCAATTTCTATCAATCTTCCTTTGGGAATCTTCTTTTCTGCTAATTCGGCCAGCTGACTGATCTCGATACCCTCATCTCTCAGCACGGTTTTTATCTTGGTGGGGATCAGTCTCCGCCCGAACTCGATCACATTGAGAGGGAGAGCTGTGGAGGTTTCCAGCTTCGTTTTCCCGGGCCCAAAAAGTTGTATCTTTAAAATTTCCATTGTTCCACCTTTCAAAGTAAGGTCAGTCTAAGATTTAATAAAGTCTCAAGTTCAGTTTTTCGAAATCGAATTCCCCGATAACATAAAGCATGCCTATTAGCCAAAGCTAAAAAAAACTCCACCTCAATCCGATCTGATCTTTCCAAGCCACCTTGGCGGGTACTTCAATCGAAACACCTTCGCATAAACGAGGATATTTTCAATAGTTACTATAGCATTCTATATTTGCTGTTTCAAGCCACTTAACCTTTTGTTCTTCATCCCGGCACGCTGTTAACGATCATCACAGCCTGTGCAATTATCGCTATTTGATGCGCCGACGCTGGTTGTAAACCGGCAAATTAAAGACGCCATGAATGCAGCGGCTAAGAATTGCAGCCTCGCTCGATAAATTTTATGGCCGCCCCATTTTACAGGAAAAGGCTGGCGGCAACGAAAAAAGGGGTATCACAAATATGTGATAACCCCTTTATTTACTGGTGCCGGAGGCGAGAATCGAACTCGCACGGACGCAAGGTCCACTGGATTTTGAGTCCAGCGCGTCTACCAATTTCACCACTCCGGCAGGAATCTTATTTATCTTACCATTTCAATGACTTGGGCACCAGACGGTGTGGCGGCGTTTTCGGCCCCAGGCTTGATTGTAACTGTTTTTGTAACTGTCTCGGAAAACGCCTTCATTTTTTCAGCCGCCATCTTAAGATCGTTAGGGCTTACGATGTTGTACCGATCAAAAACAGACCGTGTCTTGTGCCCTGAAATCATCATTGCAACCCTTTCGGGTATTCCGGATCGAACCATGTTACGTACTGCTGTTCGCCGGAAGTCGTGGAAAAGCCTTATACCAATTTTTGCGTCTTTGCAAGCCTTCTTCCATGCTCCTCGGAAATCTTTAATTCGCCGTCCATTTCTGTGAAACACATAACCCTTAGTTCCTTTGAGCTTCTGCAGCTTCAAGACTTTTACAAGTTCATCTTCAATGTAGATTGTTCGCGCTTCATCGTTTTTGGTCTCTCCGGCCTCCAATCTTACGGTCTTTTCGTTCAGGTCAACACGGTCCCATACCAATCCGAGGATTTCCGATTTCCTCCAACCGTACGTATAGGCAAAAGCGGCAACGGGCTTTAGTTCCTCGGGCAGGGCTTTATACAGCTTGAAATAATCTTCATGCTCGAAAAAGCCCACACGCGGATTGCTTTCTTTCAGCATCGGAATATGTGGAATCCGGGCGACCTTACCATCTTCGTATCCGATGGACAGCATACGGCCGAGAGCTCTTAATTCCCTGTTTATTGTTCCATTAGCGGATCCTACCTCCTTGCGCTTTTTGACATATTTCTTAATGGCCGCTGTTGTGATCTGATTTGCCCGATAGCCGGAAAAAAATTTTCCCAAGTGCTTGGCGCTTATTTCGGCGCGCTCAAGCGATTTCCTTTGATTGATTTTGTAATCGTCAATAAATTCGTCTTTCAGATCTCTGAAGGTCGTTTTTTTGAAAAGCACTCCCGGAAGTTTGCCCTCAACAATCTCTCCTTCCCTCTGCTTTAAAATTTCCTTCGCGACACTCTTTTTCCGGCTCTCGGTCGACTCATAGTAAGCTCTGCCGCTCTGAGAATACTTAATCCACCATATCCGGCCCCTCAGATACACAGTCCCCATGAAGCCCCTCACTTTCTCCCTGTTAGTTTTGCCTAGGAAACCGGACAGGGTCCCGGCTTGTCGGCTCTGATCGTCTATCCTTGGCGTTATTAATGTATCTATAATTGGAATCCAACTAAAACCCTCTCAAAGCAAATCTGAGCCTTCGTTCCATCTCAACTCGATGATTCGTAGAAACAGCCAGATGGGTAATGTACCAGGTGATGATGTTATAAAAGATCCATAGGGATATGATCGGAATTCCATTGTCATTATAACCTTGTGCCTCCTGGGCTGTTTGATCCTCAATTTCCTCCATGGCTCCCTTGCCGAACTCCATGCCCTTCAAGATCTTTTTATAGTCCTTTTCGGTCAATGGACGATCGGCCCATTTTCGCCACTGGTTCGTTTGGCGATGGAATCTGGTTAAAGCTGTGGAAACCTGATTTTCAAGATCGATTTGCTCAAAATCGTAAACATGACGCTTCCGGAGATTAAGAAATCTCTCTGCGACAACCAGTCCGTTTGTGCAAACAACCCTAAAAGCTCCAAGAAGCACCATAAATGACCATGTGGCATCGTAGCTGTTGAATAAATTGAGTTCAGGATTAATAAAATCACCTTTGGCTATTTCAGCTGACGTTTCATAAAAACAATATTTCATTCTCATTCGGGCGCCATCATTGTATAATTCAGTGGATATCTCGTATTCCCCAAGATCAGCGTTCTTATCGAGCGCATTATTGACCTTTAGAATCGCTTCTTCGTGCCGGATCAGTTTGTAATCCTTTGATACGATCGAGAACACCTTCCCGGTTTCGGAATTCACAATCGCCTTGTGATCATCTGCACGCTGCAGGTTCAATTCGCCCCAGGACACCGGTGTTTCGGATACTTCAGGGAAGGATGGTGGATTCTCCTTAGATTCCGTTTGGTATCTGCCTCTCATCATCTCCCCCTTTCAAAAGAAAACGCCTGAGATTTTCCCCGGCCCGTAACCAGACCGCCCTCATTGTTGCCAATGCGAGAATCTCAAGCGTTATATTTATAAATTGAATTTTCATGGCTACGTGTTTGGGAGATAATATGTTCTTAATTTATTAAAACATTAATTAACATTAATTAATAAGTCAAGAAAATAATGATTGAATCATAGCCCAAAATGCTTTATTGATTTTTCATGCCTACCGAAAAAAATATTCTTAACTTTGCCGTAGACGACGATTTGATGAGGCGATTGGACGATTTTCGCTTCGGAAACCGAATCAATACCCGTTCTGAAGCTATCAGGCGCTTACTGGATGAAGCCTTGAGAAAATACGAGGAAAAGGCCAAAGCAGAATAGCTCATCGCATATATTAATCGAATCAAAACCAAAAAATACAATCAAGGTGTAGCGTAGATCGCATTTTTAGTCCGGCTACGGTTCAGATTCGGCCCCCAAGCTGCTTATAGAATTGCCGGATCTGGTTTTTCGAGGGATAGATGTGGCCCGGGGACCACGCCTTAATAAGGACCGTTTTCCCGAATCAATACGTTAACGGATAACTGACGCTCATGGCTGAAAAACTCGATCCAAAAGAACTGGTCCCATTTGAAGAACTCTTAATGGCAAATTCTATCCAAGAGGCCTCCGGTGGGAACTCAAAAAGGTTAAAACCCTTCATAGAGGAAATAAAAAATGAATAGAACTAAAACCATTTTTTTGCTCGTTTTTTCCTTCATTTCCATAATTCAGTTATATAATCCTCTTATTGGCAGTGCTGAGCAGTACCTATGTGTTGTAGAAAAAACGACTGGATTTAAATACAATAAAGCATCTAAAAGTTGGGAATCGGTTAACTTTACAGCAGGCACAAAATATATAATTTCAAAGGATGATACAAAGTTGCCGGTAGACTATTCAAGGTTTAAGTTTACAGTTAAGGAGATGGGGGATAAACATCCTTTGTATTGGTGTGAAGATGATTTTGGACTCGACATACTAAGCTGTACTGGTCCAGGTGATTTTAGGTTTAATCGTGAAAATGGACGTTTTGTTTTAGCATTCACGGCTGGCTACTATAATGTAGGGATAGAATGGATAATCGAAATTACAGATGAAAATAGTGACACACCGTTAATGTCAATCGGTAAATGTTCTTCATTTTAAATTCAAACCCGCCAAGACGAAAAGGCCTTCTGGTTCAAAGGGGAAGGTTCTCCGGTTTTTAGTGCCCTACATAGCCCCCAAAGAGGGCCTTGTACTGGACAAAACCGACTCAATAGCCCCATATGGTGCCCAGGAAAGCAGCAAAAAAAAGCCATCAAGAGAAAGTTCGTCGAAAGACTTAAAAAATCTGCTGGAGCAGTTATCGCCGGAGCAGATAGTGGCAGGATGGAGGGAAGTGGGGCAGATGCAGAAGGAGGAATTGCTGCAGGGACCGGAAGATTGATCCAATTTAATCCTAAGATTTTGAATTTTTAACTGTTTTGTGATATTGGCAAGCTGTACGAGATAACGCCTTAAATTTACAATTGATAAAATCCCAAGTTTCTACACGTTAATACCACAAATGACACGAAACCGACAAAATAACAGAATGAACAAACTCACAGCCCTTAAGGCAAGCAAATGACTACCACAAAAGAACAACAAATCGAACAAAAACTGATCAACAAACTGGTCGATCTCAAATACATCTACCGCGAAGATATTCGTGACCGTGATGCACTGGAGGGAAATTTTCGCGAAAAATTCGAAGCACTCAACAAAGTTAAACTGACGTGTCAGGGGCGAGCTGAAAATGTATTAAATTCGGTGGGTTGAAAATGTTTTATTCCTAGCCTGTATTTTCTTCTCAAAGATTAGATTTAAAAACTTTTCTTATCTTCTTCCTTTTTCTTTTCCCGTTTTATTATCGAAACGACAACCATTATATTTTTCGTTATTATTGGCAATCAGGAGGACGATTGCCGATGGCAGGAATCAAAAGGAAAAAGTGCCGTAATTGCAAAGATTTATTCATACCGGATCCTCGCTGCATATTCCGCGCGATTCCGGCCGCCGATTCCGGGCGAAGCCGGCCACCCAT
>CAZQOH010000182.1:0-5075 GCA_964594355.1 uncultured Desulfobacterales bacterium | reverse complement strand
AATAGTATAAGCAGAATTTGGTTTTCTAACGAGCTAACACCCTCAGGAGTTAATAAGAGTTGGATGACTTAATTTATAAAGAAGCTGTTTTCTATGTTATGAGCGGAACCGGTAACACATACCGTGTAAGTCGCTGGATAGAAGAGATTGTTAATCGGGATAAAATAAAGACGAAAGTTGTGATGATAGAGGATGCCGACTTTAACAATGACTTCAACCAATCCACTGATTTACTCGTGGGACTACTCTTTCCTACTCATGGTTTTATGCCACCGTGGTCAATGATCAAATTCTTATTCAGAATACCAAAACGGACGCATATACCGGTAATGTGTATTGCCACACGAGGTGGATTAAAGATTGGATCGCTACATATTCCTGGTGCGTCAGGATACGCGACTTTTTTTGCGGCTATATTGATGTTTCTCAAAGGATATAGTGTCAAGGCCATTTTTAGCCTGGATATGCCATCTAATTTTATTAATTTTCACTGGGGATTGCATCCGAGAAACGTTGATAAAATATCAAATAGGTCACGGTCCAGGCTGGAAATATTGATACCCCGGGTTTTGAATGGCCAAAGAATTTTCTTCACACGCAATAACCTTTGGGAGATTTTATGGTGTGTACTTTTATTATGGTTTGTTCCTCTTTTACCAGTCGCCTATTTGATTATCGCCCGGATGTTTATGGCAAAAGTGATGTTTTCCAACAACAATTGTGTCGGCTGTGGCATGTGTGCCCGGTTCTGTCCCAATAACGCCATTTTGATGAAGGATATCGGCAAAAAGAAACGCCCCTATTGGACGTATCACTGTGAGAACTGTCTTCGTTGTATGGGATATTGCAAGAAGAAGGCAGTGGAAGCCGGTCATTCCTGGGCTGTTTTGCTATATTTCATTACCTCGGTTCCTGTCGTGGCCTACGTTTTGGAATGGTTACACGAAACAATAAATCTTTCTCCCATTATTAGAGGCTACTGGGGAAATGAAGTATTATTTCTTTTTTCTTTTTTATTATACATTATTTATTTTTTATCCGCTGTCTTTTTATCTTACTGGATATTCTGGTATCTGATTCGTTTCCCGGTTTTCAACACGTTATTTTCTTTTACAACCCTTACCCACTACTATCGCCGTTATCATCAACCAGAAACTAAGCTTAAACATTTGGATAGCATTAAAAAAAGAAATCGAATGTATTAAATAGCATTGTTGAAGGATTGTATTATGAGCGAAAAAAAGATTCTAGTAGTAGACGATGAAGAGGTAATTCGGAGTACGTTTGAACTGGCCTTTGGTAAGAAAGGTTACACAGTTCGTTGTGCTGAGAGTGCGGAAGAAGCATTGGAAATTTTAAAAGATGAAAAAATTCTGGTCATGTTTTTGGACCTAAGCATGCCGGGGATGAATGGAATAGAGCTATGCCGAAAGATTCGAAAAGACTTTCCTATGGCCATTATTTATGCGGTAACCGGGCATTCCTCACTTTTTGAGCCTGCGGAGATCCGGAAAGCTGAATTTGATGGTTATCTTGACAAACCGGTTCTTCTTGAACAAATTTATAAAGCCGCTCAAGATGCTTTTAACAAATTAGAGATGTAATAGGGAACGTTTGTGGAAATAACCCTTATGCTTTTCAAATTATTTCTTGAAAAAAATAGACTAATTTTTTATGAATGTGTGTTAAAAAAAGAGACCTTTAAAAAGGATAGGAGAATAGACAATCATGGCATCTTCAACCGTTCTTTATGAAAATAGGGATAATATAGGGATCATCACACTTAACCGACCGGAACGACTCAATGCAATAAATGTTAGCTTGCTTAGAGATTTCATGACCCGGCTTGACTATGCCCGCAAAGATAAAAAAGCGGAGGTGATTATTCTATCCGGTGCCGGCAGGGCCTTTTGCGCCGGTGAAGATCTTAAGGAGACAGCAGCCGGGAAGGATATTGAAACTTGGGTCGAGGAAACTGAAAGACTGCAGGATATTCAGCGGATGATAATGCGACTCGGCAAACCACTTATTGCTGCAGTGGCAGGCTACGCGGTTGGAGGTGGGTGTGAATTTGCCATGAGTTGTGATATTCGAATTGCCTCCGAGGATGCTGTATTCGGATTTCCTGAAACAGGTGTCGGCCTGACTGTTACAACGGCAGGCACAAAACTGTTGACGCAACTCGTGGGACTGGGCAAAGCAAAAGAGTTGATTCTCACAGGTGACTTCATAAATGCCACTGAGGCGGTCCGCATCGGTCTTGCAAACAAAGTTGTCCCAAAAGATAATTTAATGGACAAGGCCATGGCCATGGCTAAGAAAATCGGTGAGCGTTCGTCTTTGGCTTTAAGATTGTCACGAATTGCTATTGATCAAGGGCTGGATGCAAGTATTGATCAAATCCTGGAACTCGAAGCAGGACATCTCCTTACTTGTGTTCAATCTCAGAATCAGGGAAAGTTTGTAAAAAAGAGACTGGCTGAGATGAAAAAGAAAAAGTGATTACCGGATAAGGTCTAATGGGACACGGATTTGCGCAGAAAAACACAGATAATTGAAATTACAGATATCGTCAAATAGTTGAGTGGTTAAGTGGTTGAGTAGGAAAAGAATTATAATTAAATCAATGTGTTAATATTTACAAACTGTTGTATGTCCAATTATTTTGCAAAACGGCTATTATTCTTATCACTACAACTACTTAACTTCTCAACTACTCAACGACTTAACGAGATCTGATCTTACAGTTTGGGGAGAGATCATGGAACAAACAATGTTTAACGAGACTCTGGAAGCTTTAAATCCCTCTGACCAGTTTAAAATGGAACAGGAAAAATTAAATCTCCAAATCCAGTATGTATATGCAAACAGTAAATTTTATCAAAATAAGTTTAAAGCTGCCGGTTTAACCGCCGACGACATAAAAGGTATTGAGGATCTTGAAAGGCTTCCTTTTACCACCAAGTCTGAACTTCGCGAGTCACAGAAAAATGAACCCCCTTTTGGCGATTTTCTGGCTGCCCCTGCGAATTCGATCCAGCGGGTTCATCGAACATCAGGTGCTACCGGACGTTTTATTTACACTGCTTTGACGAAAAAAGATCTTGAGCAGACACACGATTGCGGAGCGAGGGCATTTTGGTGCGGCGGGCTAAGACCATTTCATCGCGTAGTCCATTGTCTTAATTACTGTCTGTGGATGGGGGGTTACACAGATCATACAAATCTTGAGACGACCGGAGCCACGGTTTTTCCATTTGGTGTAGGCAATTCGCGACAGTTGGTAAGGGTTATTCAAGATGCCAAAATAAATGCAATCTCTTCCACCCCATCATATCCCAAGTATCTTGAGGACGTCGTCAGAGAGGAACTTGGTATAGAACCCATCGATCTGGGTCTCAAGCTCGGTCTTTTTGGCGGCGAGCCAGGGCTCGACAATCCGGTTTACCGGAAACGAATCGAAAAAGCCTGGGGCATGCGTGCCCAGAACGCCAATTACGGGGTTTCGGACGTCCTTTGTAATTTTGCTTCCGTATGTGAACAGAACTACCAACTTCATTTCTTAGGCCAGGGTGCCTTGCTTGTTCAATTGATCGACCCGAACACCAAGAAGGATCTGCCCATCCAGGAAGGAACCGCTGGTGAAATGGTACTTACCCATCTTGAAAAGGAAGCCCAACCGCTGATCCGTTATCGGACTTCAGACATGATAGAAATAATGGGCACAGGACCTTGTCGCTGCGGGCGAACGGGTTTTCGTTTCAGGGTCATCGGTCGATCGGACGACATGCTTCATGTCAAGGGAATCAACGTCTTTCCTAACGGTATTGCAAAAGTCCTGGAAGAGATGGTACCAGAGGTCACGGGTGAATTTCAGGTCGTTCTCACCAAGCCCTCACCTTATACCCATCTAAACATCACCGTGGAGCATGGTGATACTATACGACCTGAAGAAATGGAAGGACTCAAAAGCAAAATCGGGGCAAAAATCAAGGAAGTCTTAAACTTCACCGCCGTTTTGAAATTAGTACAACCTCAGTCTATCAAACGAACTCAAATGGGGAAAGCCATAAGGGTTCTTCGGGAATACAAAAAGAAGATTTCTGTATAATAATTGAATAAATATAAAAGCGGGTTAAAGGATGTGAAGTTTTTCATATGGGTCAATCAGAAGAAAATGGAATATGGATAGAAAAAATAGTTAAAGATTTCATTGAAACCTCGCCACAAAACACACTCAAAAATCAAAACAATGATAAAGCCTTTGAATTGCCGCTGGTAGGGTTTTCAAGAGGAGACGATCCTTTATACGAGGCCTATAAAGATCATGTAGGACCGTTTTATTTAACACCCTGGGAAATATTTGTTGTTACTTTCAGGGATTTCAGTATTAAGTTTGAGGAACTAACGGTCATTAGCTGGATTCTACCGCATAATAATATTACAAAGGTCGATAACCGAAAAGAAGAATTTTATCCTTCTGAAAGATGGGCCAGGGCCCGTATTTTCGGTGAAGAGGTTAATGAAAAACTCCGAAAACATATGGTGGCATCTTTGGAATCAAAAGGATACAGGGCGGTAGCCCCTTCACTCACTCCTCAATTCAGTATAAGAATCTCACCAAAGTATGGATATGCCTCTACCTGGTCTGAAAGACATGCTGCTTACGCATCAGGACTTGGAACATTTGGCCTCTGTGATGGGCTTATTACTTCAGTAGGCAAGGCTATGCGTACAGGTTCTATTATTGCCCAAATTCCGGTTTCACCAACACCTAGACCTTATGCAGATCACCATGAGTACTGTCTCTTTTTCACTCAAGGCGTTTGTGGGAAGTGTATATCGAGATGCCCGGTAGGAGCCATCACAGAAGCTGGAAAAAATAAAGAAACGTGTTACAAACACCTTTCTCCTGTTACCAAGGATTATGTGACATCTAACTATGCCTTTGATGGATATGGTTGTGGTCTCTGTCAAACTGGGGTTCCTTGTGAATCTAAAATTCCTAAAAAACAGGATGTATAAGTAAATATCCTGGCCCAGAGGGTCAGGCTTTGGGTTACCCCTGGAAGGGG
>CAZQOH010000181.1:0-5106 GCA_964594355.1 uncultured Desulfobacterales bacterium | reverse complement strand
TAGCTCGGAAGTTCAGACGCTGGTCAATCGGTACATATTTATGACAACCGGTATATAACCCCAAAAGGGGTTATATCGTCAACAACCTTTCAAACAAAGGCCATCTAATATATGCACAACTTTCTCGTAGAAATAATAGTTTTTGTATTCGGTTTATGCATCGGAAGTTTTATGAATGTTTGCATATATAGAGTACCGGCTTCAAAATCAATCGTCTATCCTGGTTCAATGTGTCCAAAATGTGGAAATGTCATACGATTTTACGACAATATTCCTGTTTTAAGCTATTTGTGGCTCAAAGGGAGATGTCGCAATTGTAATGAACCGATATCAATCCGTTACCCATTAGTTGAAATAATAAGCGGCTTATTTTCACTTTGTGTCTTTCTCATATTTGGACTTTCGCTTGAAGGAATTATTTATTACGTCTTTATTTCAATGCTGCTTGTTATAACCTTTATTGATATCGATCATCAGATCATTCCGGATGCCTTATCAATTCCAGGCATACCAGCTGGGTTTATAGCTTCCTTTGTTATTCCATCATTAACATATATGGATTCTCTTTTGGGAATATTGGCAGGAGGTGTCAGTCTTTTTCTTGTTGCATGGATTTATGAGCTGATTAAAGGAAAAAGTGGTATGGGAGGGGGTGATATAAAGCTTTTGGCAATGATCGGAGCCTTTACCGGCTGGAAAGGAGTGCTTTTTACAATTTTTATATCATCCGCCGTCGGTACTTTAACAGGAATTATTATTATGCTGCGCACACAAAAAGGATTGAAGCTTGCTGTTCCATTCGGCCCCTTTTTGTCAATAGGCGCCATTATCTATATCTTTTTTGGGTCTCAACTAATATACTGGTATTTAAATCTGTTAAGATAGTTGTAACCGTTCACGGGTTCAAAGGTTCAGGGTTCAGGGTTCACGGATTCAGAGGTTCAGGGTCACCGAAAACCCGCCTGCCATCCGTCGGGCAGGTCTGAACCGTTGATTTTTTAGTTCTGACTCAGGAAGTAAATCGATTTGAGGATATTGAGGCATGGCAACTGGCCCCGGATCTAACTCGCAAGGTCAAATAAAAAAGGATAACCCTGAACGGTGAACTCTGAACCTGTGAACGCCTATAGATAGTCTAAGCCTTAAAAAAAGCTTTAGTACCCCAATTGAGCGAAAATGTTCAATTGGATGTTATTCGTTATTGGTTATTCGTTATTTGAAAATGTATTTGTCACGGTTTCATATATCTATCAGCAATGAGATATAAAATCGATCAATGATAATTCGCAAACCAATAACCATTAACGATTAACGGATAACGCCTAATCGAGTTTTAACTCGATTAGGGTAGTAATATTGCGAAATGAATAATGTCAACCGATAATAAATACATCCTGGCTATAGATCTGGGCACATCCGGGCCTAAAACGGCACTGGTTTCCATTCATGGAGAGGTTGTAGATTTTGAATTTGAAGAGACACAGCTTCTCCTTTTCCCAAATGGGGGGGCTGAACAGCGTCCGGATGAATGGTGGGATTTAATCATAAAAACATCCAAAAGAGTTCTTGGAAAGAGATTGGTTCCGGTTGATAATATTATAGCTGTCTGTTGTACAGCCCAGTGGTCAGGTACGGTTGCTGTTGACTCGGGTGGAAATCCTTTGATGAATGCCATCATCTGGATGGACTCACGGGGGAGTCGTTATATTAAGGATATCACAGGTGGACTAATAAAAGTCTCTGGTTACGGGATTCATAAAATCCCTAGATGGCTCAGCTTGACTGGGGGAGCACCCACTCATTCAGGAAAAGATCCGATTGCTCATATACTTTACATAAAAAACGAATTTCCCGAAATTTATAAAAAGGCTTACAAGTTTCTTGAACCTAAAGATTATATTAATTTACGGTTTACAGGCAAATTTGCTGCATCATACGATTCTATCGCTCTCCATTGGTTGACCGATAACCGAGGAATCTCCAATATCAAGTATGACGATCGGCTGATCAGTATGTCAACAACGGATCGGGAAAAATTTCCTGATTTAAAACAAGCAGTTGACATTTTGGGCCCGATAAAGAAGGAAGTTGCCGATGAGCTGGGATTAAGCAGAAACATAAAAGTCGTGATGGGGACACCTGACGTCCCATGCGCCATACTTGGTTCAGGCGCGGTAAGGGACTTTGAGGGGCACATTTACATCGGAACATCTTCCTGGATCACATGTCATGTCCCATTCAAAAAGACAGATTTATTTCACAATATAGCTTCTCTTCCATCAGCAATTCCCGGCCGATATTTTATTGCCAACGAGCAGGAAACTGCCGGTGCATCTCTAACATTTTTACGGGATAATATTTTGTACCACAAAGATCAATTACTTACAGAAGCTGAACTACCGGATGTTTATAAAATCTTTGATAAGATAGTCGAAAAGACCCCTGCAGGAAGTGATAAGGTGATTTTTACACCCTGGCTTTATGGAGAGCGGACACCTATAGAGAACGATTCTGTCCGTGCGGGATTTTTCAACCAGTCTTTAAAGACTACGCGGGAGCATCTTATCAGAGCAGTATTCGAAGGCGTGGCATTCAATTCAAAATGGCTACTGAGATATGTGGAAAAATTCATCAAGCAGCGATTGGATCCCATCAACATGATTGGCGGAGGCGCCAATTCAAATGTTTGGTGTCAAATTCATGCGGATGTTTTTAACAGGACAATAAGACAGGTCAAAAATCCCATTCATGTTAATGTAAGGGGTGCTGCTTTTCTGGCTTCGATTGCATTAGGGCACATTGTTGTTAACGATATTCCGAAATATATTCAAATCGCCAACACTTACAGACCAAATATTGAAAACCGAAAAATCTATGACGAGCTGTTCAAAGAATTTATAAATATTTATAAGAGCAACAAAAAAATCTATGCGAGACTGAATAGAGAATAGTGCCCCGTCTCAAAAGTCTTGTACTCAGTTCTGGCAATCTGACATACTAACGTAAATGGACCAAATGTTGTGAAAATCCGAATATCGAAATCCGAAATCCGAAACAATATCAAAATCCAAATGTTCCAAATTCAAAACAAATGCGGCTAAAAACCTTCATTTTAAAGAGTTTTGAAAATTTGAATTTATGTCATTCGAATTTGTTTAGAATTTCGATATTCGCATTTAGGATTTCCCCGTCTATGATAAATGGTTTAAATATAACCATTTTTAGGACATTTCATTTTGCTAATTTGGAATACAGAATTTATGGGACGGGGCACTAGGGGAAAAATGGATTTTAAAAACATTGCAGAAAAATATCTTTACCGTATAAATCCGCGTATTGCTTCGTGGGGATTTAAATACATAAAAGACGCACCCTTTGTAAAGAAAAGGATACAAAAGGAATTTGGTAAAATCATAAAAGACATGGAAAGCTCTGTTAAACCATATAAAGACAGGTTTACGACATACTCGCATATCCCTGAAACCGGCCGCAACAGGAGCGATATTCTCAAAGAGATGGAAGAGCTTAATTCAAGGGAGGAGTCAAAGTGGAAGGGTGGTTTCGTTTCAGGAGCTGTATATCACGGGGATGATGATCACATACGATTTCTCAACAAGGTTTACGCCATCAATTCTCAGAGTAACCCCCTTCACTCCGATGTGTGGCCAAGTTCTGCCAAATACGAGTCCGAAGTTGTTTCCATGACAGCAAAAATGCTGGGGGCAGACAGACTCAATACCAGTTCGGATCCGGAAAATGAAATTTGCGGGGTTGTTTCATCAGGAGGAACGGAAAGTATTTTGCTGGCCATGAAGACGTATCGAGACTGGGCGAGAGATAGGAAGAAAATCACAAAACCCGAAATGATCGTTCCTTCAACAGCCCATGCTGCATTTGATAAGGCAGCTCAATATTTTAATATAAAGATTATTAATATCCCCGTTGATTCCAGCTATAAGGCTGATGTGGCTGCCATCGAAAAGGCCATTACAAGAAAAACCATTATTATCGTGGGATCAGCGCCTTCATTTCCCCATGGTGTTGTTGATCCTATTAAGGAACTTTCTGAACTGGCGAGAAAAAGAAATATCGGCTTTCACACAGATGCATGCTTGGGTGGATTTATTCTCCCGTGGGCTGAAAGGCTGGGATACGACATTCCGCCTTTTGACTTTAGATTACCCGGTGTGACTTCCATGTCTGCGGATACTCATAAATACGGTTATGCATCAAAAGGGACATCGGTTATATTATACCGTGGACAGGAACTGCGTCATTACCAGTATTTCAAGTCAACTGACTGGCCGGGGGGTCTATATTTCTCTTCAACATTAGCCGGAAGCAGGCCAGGTGCTTTGAGTGCTGCATGCTGGGCAGCTATGGTAGCCATGGGGAAGAACGGATACATGAAGGCCGTCAAAAAAATAATGGAAACTGCCACAAAGATAAAAGAAGGAATCCGACAGATTCAGGATCTTAATATTCTCGGTGATCCCCTGTGGGTCATTGCTTTTGGATCGGAAACACTGAATATCTACCAGGTTATGGATTTTATGGCCGAGAAAAAATGGAGTTTAAACGGTCTCCATAAGCCGCCATGTGTTCATATCTGTGTTACCCTAAGACACACCCAGCCGGGTATTGCAGAAAGATTCATTGCCGATCTGAACACGGCCGTGGAGTATGTCAAAAAAAATCCAGACATGAAAGGAGGTATGGCGCCCGTATACGGTTTGGCATCAACGATTCCTGTGCGGAAAATAGTGGGAGACCTGCTGGAAAAATACATCGATTTGTTGTACAAAGTCTGATTGAAAGTTATTTGTTATTCGTTAATCGTTACTCGGAGGAATATATATTTGTATTCTATATTTCTCTCAAAAACAAAATATAATTCCGTTCATCTTTTACCTAAAACCAATAACCATTAACAAATAACGTATAACACCTAATTGAGTTTTTGCTCAATTAGGGCATACTATATATGTTTATTGACAATAATTGCAATTATGCTATTAAAATTTCCGCAAATCTGCTAAAAGGTTACATATATTAGTTTGATTTAAACCCACCACTTCCAGTGGTGGACCCGGAAAGGTTCTACCG
>CAZQOH010000180.1:0-5107 GCA_964594355.1 uncultured Desulfobacterales bacterium | reverse complement strand
AAACACAAAAAAGTTTCTTGACTATTTGTCAAACAAACAATTTAAACTCTATAAAGTTCATACGAGTGGGCATGCTGATATTGAGACGTTAAATCAAATGGTAGAAGGTATTAAGCCGAAAAAAATAGTCCCAATTCATACATTCAGTGGATATGAGTATAAACAACATTTCAATTATCCGGTATTGGAAATTAGAGATGGCGAAGAAGTCATAATGTAAAACAATGGCAATATTATCAAGGCAGGTTAGCTGATTTGCGATATCCATAGAAAAGGTATAGGTTTTGGAAATAAGTAGAAAAAAAGCATTAGAAATAATGCAAAAAGGTGTTGTTATTTACAAACTGCTAAATTCAGGCTGGGATGTAAGTGACCATTTTGGAGATGGTTGTGATCTTATCGCAGAGAAAGATAGTCGGTTTATTAAAATTGAGCTTAAAGCAATTGATCTTAACGCAATTCAGGAGGGTAAAAACGCAACCCAGCACTTGACTGCAAATGAGATTGTTACATCTACCCACCTTATTATTACAGTATTTGACGGTATTCAGATGAAATCAAATTACATAATGAGTATACGTCAGTTTGTTGAAAATTCTGGTGTAAAAAAATATAATGATGATAGCTATGATTCCTTTATATCTCGTTATAAAAAACTAGCAAAGGAAAAATCCAGGAGAAGAAAAAACTGGAAAGGTGAAAAAGAACGATTAGATTTCGATTTCAATTTTAACCCTCGCCATATTGATAAATGGCGGTTGGCAATATTCAAAAATCAATGGAAAAATTTAAAATAATCTAAAACTTCATAAATTATTCTGATTCATGCAGATATTTTAATTTACAAGTAATACTCAGCTAACAACAGCTTCCAGCAGATCGCCAGATTCGTGCCACTTTGAAAGTTAGTGTCTTTTAGTAATTTTGCATGTTTTTTGAAATGTATTTTCTTAAAGCTGGCTGTAATGCAGCGTGCTGATACTGGACTAAACGAAACTGGGATCTTGGATAGGACCTGGTGTCTACGCTGAACAGATCGGATGTTAATATAAGACAGGACAAACATTGAACTTTAGAAAGATTCTTTTCCTAATGTGAGCAATGAACACCCACCATGGTTTTCCTCTACCTTTTACTTTTTGCCTTACTCCTACGCCCGTAAAGCACCCCCTTTTTTATTTTATTTGTACCGGAAGCTTAGAGTTGTAAACAGACACCCCACCTATTTGTGCAATATCCACCTTTTGTATTGTATTAGAGGCAATCGCAGTCTCAGGAATTAAAACCGGTTTTATTGAGTGCCATACAAAGCAAATAGCAATTACCGTTAAAACGATTTTAGTATAAAAATCAATCTTCATGTCTCCCCCTGTTTTTTGTTAATGATATCCTATGCTCTTGCCTTAGATCGCCAGTCTGACAAGCTCTCACAAAGTGGCTTTTATGATCTTTGGTAATATACCTTAATAAAAAACCGCCTGAATACGTCCCCGGCCATAGCAGCCGCCCACAACGTCACCGCTGCAGGTATCTTTAAACAGTTTTTCTCTTTTTATGATTTTCATCTTGCTATGTTTGAATTTTATTGTAATTGTTATTTCAACAATACTACAAGCAAAAATGATGTCAGGCTTTTTGTTGCCTTTAACAAGTATTTTCGTTATTAATTAATGTTATGGAAAATAAAGTTTTTTTTAATACAACGGTTCCAGAAAACCTTATTAAACAATTCAAGATTTTAGCTATTAACCTTGGCAAACGTCAAAATGTGCTATTAGTTGAAGCCATTAAAGATATCCTAAAAAAGTACGAGAAAAAAGCCAAATAATAACCTCAACTAAGCAATCATAATAATATTATGTTAACACCAATCTAAATAAGGACACAATGGAAACCACAGAAAAAATAGTGGAATCATATTGTCGTTTGCCGATTAAGGCTCAACTCTAGCAATAAGCTCTTGTTAAACCGCCAGCAAGTGTGCTCCACGATAGACTATAGTGACTGGAGGCGTATCAAATGAGTTCGAGAAAACCGAGAGTTTATGGGCCAAGGATTGACTGTAGATCACTGTCCTGTGCACCAATAAACGAGCAAGGGGTTGTATATCTTTTTGGCGTACTTCATGATGTCTTCGATTTTCAGATTGAATCTGTTCAAACGGGATTCCCCGATTGCGTAGCTCGACGGTATATTGGCGGTGATCGATGGGAAGAGTTGAAGATCGAATTTGAATTTGAAAGCGCCTCTTTCGAAAAACACAAACACAACCCTGATGATGTCCATATAATTGTTTGCTGGAAACACAACTGGAAAACATGTCCTGAACAGATTGAGATAATCGAACTATCAGAAACGGTCAAGAACTTGGAGGCAATTCTTGAAGAAATCAAGAAACCAAAAGTAAAGTCGGAATACAATCGCTTCTGTCAACAGAAGAGACAGAAAGGTCTCTCATTCACTGAAATCGCCCAGCAATGGAACGAGTTGAAAGCAGGCAAGAAAAGCAAATCTAAGAAGCCACTCACCCACTGGCAGAAGTTCTGCGGTGAGAAAAGGCAAGAGGGCCTTACATTTTCCGAGATCAGGAAGCTATGGAACGAGTTGACAGTAGACAAGAAAAGCAAACCCAAGAAGCAACTTACTGATTAACAGAGGTTCTACGGCGAAAAACGGCATTGTGAGCGACGGCAAAAAGCCGCCGCTCCACATGCCGGGCGTTGTACCGCATGAGATTAATCAAATTAAGGAGTTATTATGAAATTATTTAAAGTTTTGAGCAAAGTGAATCAAATTGAAAAAATTGCGTTTTTAAAAATTCTTGATGGCTTTTGTGCTGAATCGAGAAAAATAACTCCTCAAATAGATAAAATACTTTCTCAAAGTGCGAATCAGCTAAAAAACGTAGACGATGCCAATATTGTTAAACTTTTCAACCTTCTCAGCGAAAAGTACTCTGCACATTTAGAAGAGAAAATTAAATTCAGCAACTATCAGCTTGATATTATAATTGAATTTTTTGTCAAAGATGGCAATCAAATGATGTCGAAAGAATGGTTCCATAAACTATACAACCAAGCTATTTCAAACCTTAAATCTCATATCAAAGCTTTATCGGCGCAAATTAATAACGAGAAAGGAGACTTGTCACCTCAAAGAAAACGGGATTATTCCGTTTATCTAAATTGTGTAAAAACAGCATATGAAAATGATCTTATCGTAAATCGTGAACAACATCTATCTTGGGATGAAAAAAGCGTCTTGCATGCTCTTTCAAAGAGTCTTGAGCTATCAAATGAAGAAGAAAGGATTATAACTTATTCTGTAGTACCGTTGGGAAAACATAATGTATATGATATTATTGGTGAACTTAAAGAATCAGGCGTTATCTTTTTTAACCGTAAGTCCAATAGCTTGTTCATTCCAGATGAAATTATTTGGTTACTCAGGGGAATTTTAGAAATTGAAGTGCCGAGCAAGTATTTACGGCGTATTTTAAGACATTTAAGAGACCCAGAAATAAATCTCATCTCCAAAAAACACAATATTGACAGAAAACTTAAGCGAAACGAAAAGATTAAGGAGATTATCTCAAAAGGTTTGAGTGCCATCAACATTCTTATAAGTGATATTTTTACAGAGAAAGTTACAAAGGCGGATAGAGCCAAAAGAATCCAGGAATTAATAGCAAAAGACCTTGAAATTGACCTTTTAAAAACCGGAAGGTCATTAGAGGAAAAAGTTGAAAATCTAATTCAACATTTTACTGAGATAGAGCAAGACGATACTACATCCCTTTCCCGTGATGGATATGAAAAATTATTAAATTTACTAAAGGATGCCATCCCCGATATCAACAAAAGAATTAAAGAGGAGTTTGAAATTCAGGATGAAGATGTCATGTCATCTGAATTTTTAACCGACTACAACATTGGTCCCCGTGATGTTATTTATTTGCTAAAAAGAGAAGAACTGCTCGACTTTTGCAAGGCAAACAGCATTAAATCGAGGGGCAACCTTGTCTCTAACATCACAGAAAGTTTTAGGAACATACAGGATCTTTATCTGGAAAACTTCGAGTCTATTGGATGCCGAGACCTTAACTCGCTTAAAGAAAAAGGACTGGCAGTAAAAGAAAGCGAGCTTGGTGGGCTTTATGAGGGATTGACAAAAGACATATTCAAAAAACTTGGTTTCAACGTTGACGAAAAACTACGACAAGAATTGAATACTGCCAGATCCAAAATGGACGTTCTTCTTAATTTAGGTGGCAAAGATGTAATTATTGTTGAATGTAAAACCGTGAAGGACAAAAACTACAACAAATACACCGCAGTCTCTAGGCAACTGAAATCTTACGAGGGTTTATGTAAGAAGAAGGGCTACCACGTCAGTCAAGTTGTAATTGTCTCAAATGAATTCACCGAAGATTTTATCAGCGAGTGTGAGTACGATTATGAACTGAGCATTTCGCTTATTTCATCCGACGGTCTTGTGAAAATCCTCGAAGGTCTTAAAAACTCTTCACTTACAGAGCTCCCCGTCCGTCTTCTTTTAAAAGATGGGGTACTCAATGCTGATAGAATAGTCAAGGTGTTAAATAGATAAAACAACTTGAAATAATTGAATTAAAAGCGGTACAACATGTCAATTCACCAGACAGGAAGGGTCGGCTTCTTTCATTTCGTGCATATTTTACATTAAACTTATTTTTTCGAAAGTCTTCTTCCCTTCCCGCTGGTGACTTCGGCGTTGGATGAAGAAACGAGAAATTAAGAAGAAGACTATTTTAAAACCGTAACTTTCTGTTCAAATACCCCCTCTGGTCTATCATACATGAATCAAGCAGAACTACCCCAAAAAACCATAATGCAGGCTATGGACGAATTGAAAGCCCAGGTCGAAAGACCGCCACCTGAATTATACTGCTTTCCCAAAAACATCGGGGCGGCTTATGAGTTATCAAGTGATTTTGGTAAGCGTCAAAGCATCATCAATGATTTGACTCAAAACATATGTTTTTATATGGGAATCTTGTCTTCACCTCGGGTTAGATAGTTTCGCTAACATAAAATTGACCCACTTACAGGACAAACGACAACCGAAA